>CALKVR010000555.1 GCA_938004815.1 uncultured Polyangiaceae bacterium
GCGCTGCGCAAGCCCGAGTCCACCACCGGCAGCGGCGACGACAAGGAAGCGCGTCGCGTCGAGGTGCGCGTCGCCCCCCGAGCCGATGCCGTCGAAGAGGTCCCACATCACCGACCGAGTATGGGCCTCGGCGGCGGGTGAGGCGCAGCTGGGTACCGGCTCGATGTTGCTGAAATCGAGGAGGCAGCACGAGTAGGTGTTCCCTACCGTCGAGGCGAAGTAGGTCGCCCAGCCCTCGGACCAGGCGAAGCCGTAGCCGTTGTCGGTGCAGCTCGTGTGCGAACCGCCGCCGGTGTCCACGTCGCTGATGTCGTACTCGAGGTGGTGGCCGTACTCGTGGAGGATGACGCCGTCGTTCCAGCCGTGATCGGTCGCGTTGCCGCCATAGCCGTAGGCCGACGCGCCCGCGACCGTGATGTCGCCCCAGAAGCTCTGGTAGTGCGTCCACTCGGCGTCCGGGTACTGCACCGAGACCTGCCCGATATCGTCGCCGCCTTCGCGGCGGGCGTCGGCGTAAGAGCGGCCCCGGTGGATGGCGTCGAGGATGCTGAAGTGCTGCGAGAACTCGGCCAGCGTGACGGTGTCGTCGAGCTGAATGGGGGTGAGCCCCGAGGGGATGCTCCGCGTATTGGTGAAGTAGAGCCGATCATTGACGAGGTCGAGATCGAGGTACACGTCCGAAGCGAAGTTTTTCGAGACGTACTCGATCTTCATCGTCTGCCCGGCGGGGAGCTTGCTCTCGTCGATCCAGACGCTGTACGCGCCCGATGAATTGGTCGTGGCCGTGCCCACGACGGTGCTCCCGACCTTGACCTTGATCTCGACGCTGCGAACGGCGCGCGTCGCGGCGAGGGTGCCGTTGAGAGCGTCCTCGTACCGTACGGTGCCGAACACCTGACGCGAGGCGGCGAGGGCGGGGAGCGCGGACGTCGCGCAGATCGCGAACGTGGCGAGACAGAGCGTGGTCTTCATGGCTTACCTCGTGGGGATCAGGGGGCGCGGCGCACGGGCGCGCCGTGGGGCTCGAATCGGCCGGCTGAATCGTCGAGCGCGACGCGCGCCTGCTCCTGGAGGACCTCGAGATCCAGGAGCTCGGGGTAGTCGACCGAGAGGCGTACCCTCGCGCCGGAGAGCACCGGCCGGCGCGGGGCGACGGCTCGGAAGACGACCTCGTTCGCGGCGCCCGCTTCGATGGGCCCGCGCCACTGGTGCGCACCGGGCGACGCCAGCTCGAACCCCTCGGGGAGGCGGAGCTGCAGCATGGCCTTGGGGGCCGCTTCGCTGCTGCCGAACCGCACCTTCACCGCCAGCTCCTCGCCCGGCGTGATCTGGTTCGGAAAGTCGACGTCGAGCCACGCGCGCGGCGGCTCGGCAGCCTCGTCTCGCAGCCGCTCGATGCTCGCGAGAGCGGCCGAGACGACGTCCTCATCGGTGTCGCCGAGGGCGACATCCTTGAGCAGGCTCACCCCGTCGGTGCGGGCCACGTGCGCGTACGCCAGCGTGGCCTGCTCGCGTACGCGTGCGTCGGGGTCGGCCAGCGCCAGTTGCTCGAGGACGCCGAGCCCGTCGTCGCCCGGTGCACCGGGGATCTTGTCGACGGCGGCGGCGCGGACGGCGGCGTCGTCCGACGTCACCTCGGTGCGCCAGCTCGCCGCCTCCGGGTTCTCTTCGGGGGCGTCGGGTACTTCGGTTTCGTCGCAACCCATCGCGACGAGCGCCGTCGCGGCGAGAGCGGTACGGCAGAGGCGAGGAAGCGTGCGCGCGCACGTGCGCGACGCACTCGTGATCGAAGCTCCGAGCATGGGCATCTCCTTGTGAGCGCCGCGCCCAGAGCAACGAGCATTCCACCCCACATCATGCGCGATTTGCGGACTTCGGCGCAGCTGGCGGGCGGCCCACGAACCGCGCGCAACCAGTTGCTCGCAATGGGTTGCACGTCGCGCCGTTCGCTGCTCGCTCAGCGCCGAGGCTTGGACGGAAAGAACATCGTCATGACTCCATCGTCAGGAAGGTGGCTCGGTCGCTCACGCGGACGCGTCGAGGCGCGACGTGAGGTCGGACCAGTCGGCCGGGTCGAGGTGCGGCTCGAAGCTCGCGAGCAGCATGGCAAACGGCTCCGACGGCATGGCGGCCTTGGCGCCGCTCAGCATCGCGACGCGGAGGTCGCGCCCGTTGGCGGGGATCATGACGCGGGTGAAGGCGAGCATCTCGTCGGGGCCGATCGAGGCCAGGATGGCGTCGTGGATGACCATGAGCTCGTCGACGGTGTAGAGCGACTCGAGGAGCGGCTCGGTGACGGTCTCTTCTTCGAGCATGTGCACCAGGCTGTCCGCGACGAAGCGCGAGAACGCCAAGTAGAGTCGCCGGCCGAGGGCGGCGGACGTGCCGGGGCGCGCGCAGCCGAAGGCGTTGATGAGCGAGCGGAGCTCGGCGATCTCGATCTCGTGGGCGCGGTGCTCTTCGGCGAGGCGGGCCGACGCGCTGGGGGCCTTCTTCTCGATGGCGGGATGGATGTGGCGATCCTCGTGCGCGATGTGGCTCTCGACGAGGTAGAGCACGCCGTCGAGGTCGTCGAGCAGACGCGCGGTCGAGGCGCAGTCGTTGAAGTCGGCGGCGCCCATGCGCGTCAGGAGGCTGGTGAGCGCCCAGCGAATCCCCTTGTGCACCGGGCCGTAGAGGTCGACCTTGGGGAGGCGGGGGCTGTCGTTGCGCAGGGTCGGGGGGTCGATCTCGAGTTCCATCGGGGCTCCTTGTCGACGCGTCGTTGCGTCGAGGAGCACCATGCGCCCTCCCCGAGGTACGCGTTCCTAAATGGGCCTTTCGAGCTTGCTACGAGATCCTTAAGAAGTTCGTAAACGGCCGGATCTCAGCTGCCAGACGCCTCTTCGAGCTCGATCTTGCAGGATGCCTCGAGCCGAAAGTGGCCCCGGCCGGTCGAAGGCAAGCGAATCTCGGGGCACTTGAGCTCGAGTCGCTTGCGGAGCAGGACGAGCCGGCTCTCGAGGTTGTCGCGCAGCGCGGGGAGGCCCAGCCACGGATCGAGCCGGAGCTCGCGGTTCGAGAACTCGGTTCGCCCCGTGTCGACGTGCGCCCGCAGGAGCTTCCAGAGGATGCGGCCGGGCACGTTGCGGATCAGGTACTCGTCGCCGACGAACACGCAGTCGTCGTGACGGAAAAAGCGGAACCGCTTGACCGGGCCCGGCGCCGCGCCAAGAGCCGTCTGCGGTGCCGGAGCAGGCGCTGCGTCGTCCTTGCCGCGCTCGCGAAGCACGACGTTGTCGAGGCCGAAGGCGACCTGGTTGGCGATGATCTCGAGGAAGGTCTCGTCCCACTCGTCGAACCCGAGCCGATCCTTGCTCTCGACCGCGAGCACGCCGACGAGGCGATCGCCGACGACGAGCGGCAGCGCCATGTGGCTCTGCGCGTCGGCGAGGCCGGGGAGCGGGATCTCGGGGCGCAGATCGCGGCGGCCGCCGGCTTGCTCGATGGTGGTCCGGATGGCGCGGCTGTAGCGCATCTCGTTCTCGACCCCCGAGAGCCGCAGGAGCCGGCGCTCGCGCGCGACGGTGCCGATCAGGCCCTCGCCCATCGCGACCTCGGCGCCGACCCCCCCGTCACCGTAGCCGCGGCTAGCGACGGTGAAGAGCCTCTCGCCCGTCTCGTCGGGCACGAGGACCATCGCGTGCTCGAAGCCGAGCGCGACCTCGAGGCTCTCGAGCACGGTCGAGAGGAGCGTGTCGAGGTCGGGGGCCCGGCACGCTTGCTGCGAGACGAGCTGGAGCCCGCGGAGCTCCGAGCGAGGCCCGCCGGGGTCGTCCCGCTCGACGATCTCCGGGACGTCGATGAACGCGTCCTGCTTTTCGCATGCGACCACGCGGTACACGTCGGCCGACAGGAGCTTGAAGATCCCGGACATGCCGGTGTGCGACGCGATGGCTTGGATTCGCAGCGACATCGAGTCGAACAGCGGGCCGCTCTCTTCTGCGTGGAGGTACGTGAGCTCGAGGCGCCAGCTCTCGAACGTCACCGGGTCGTAGACGATCACGGTCGCGCGCGGGTTCTCGAGGACGTTCTGCTTCGTCTTGTTGAAGAACTGGCACGAGAGCGCGACGTGCCGCTCGTCGACGTGAAACACCTGGCTCAGGTAGGTGACGTTCGGCGTGCCGTCGCGCGCGCACGTCGCGATGAGCGACGGGATCACGCCCTGGAAGCTGCGCAGCGGCGGACCGCATGTCCGCTTCACGCAGGCTCTCCCATCCGACGGCCGGCGCCGGGCCCAGGCGTCTGCAAGAACGCGTCGGTCGCCTCGAGCTCGACCACGACGCCGGGGCTCGTGTGGACGCGCCGAATCACGGACCGGGGCATGCCCGCGAGCGCCACCTGCTCCGAGAAGGCGATGAGGTACCGCTGCGACAGCGCCTCGTCGTCCAGCGTCGCGGCGCGAACTTGGATCACGCGGCCCTTCAGCTGGATCGACCGGTGATCGATTATCCGCGAGAACGTGACAGCGAGGAGGCCGTTGTCGGCGATGTTGGCGATGGCCCGCTTGGCGAGCGGCTCGTACAGGTACAGGGCGACCCGCGAGCTCGAGAGGACGGCCGCGCCGATTCCACGCATGCAGTCGGGGACGAGGGCGGCGTCGCGCGTACCGACCAGGATCGATACGCCGCTCTCGATGAGCTCGGTCATCTCACGCGAGAAGGAGACGCCCATGGTGGCGAGCGAACTATAGTCCAAACGCGCCCGTACAAAGGGTATGGTCCGCGCCGATGCGACCTGGAGACCGGTTCGACCGGTTCGAGATCGTCGCGCACATCGGCGAGGGCGGGATGGGCCGCGTCTTTCGCGCGCGCGACGAGAAGCTCGGGCGCGACGTGGCCATCAAGCTGCTGCCGAGCGGCGACGGCAGCGACGAGGCCCGCCAGCGCATGCTGCGTGAGGCGCGCGCGGCCGCGGGCGTGACCCACCCCCACGCGGTCGCGATCTACGACGTGGGCGAGCACCCCGAGGCGGGGCCCTACATCGTCATGGAGCTCGTGGTGGGCGAGCCGCTCCGCGCGAAGATCGGCGATGCGAGCGTGACCGAGGCGCAGAAGGTCCTCTGGTTGGATCAGATCGCAGCCGCCCTCGAGGCGGCGCACGCGACCCAGGTCGTCCACCGCGACGTCAAGCCCGAGAACGTCGTCGTCACCAAGGGCGGCGCGGCCAAGGTGCTCGACTTCGGCATCGCCAAGCGAGCCGCGACCGGCGTCGACCCGAGCGCGCCCACCGAAGCAAAGTCCGGCGGCGCGCTCTCGACCCTGACCGCGGCGGGCGTGCAGGTCGGTACGCCGATCTACATGGCGCCGGAGCAGATAAAAGGCGACGCGGTGGACGCCCGCGCCGACCAGTTCGCGTGGGGCGTCGTCGCGTACGAGCTCCTCGCGGGCAGGCTCCCGTGGGCGACCGACAAGGGGTCTCTCGGCCTCGTCGGCTCGATCCTGACCGACGATCCTCCCCCGCTCGCCGGCGTGGGCGACGGTGTCGCCTCGGTCGTGGCGAGGGCGATGTCCAAGCGCAAAGAGGCGCGGTTCGCGTCGATGGCCGAGCTCCGCGCCGCGCTCGGGGGCGCCCCGGCCGCGCGCAGCTCGTCGTCGCCGCCCGCTCCGCGAAACGCAGGCGAGCCTCCGCGGTCCGGCGCGCGCTACGACACCGAGACGCTCAAGGCGATCTTCGAGCACGCGATCCGCGTCGAGGGCGCGCGGGGCCGATACCGAGAAGACGACCTCGTCGAGGCCGCCCGCGAGATGGGGATCGACGAGGCCACGATCCTCGACGCTGCGCGTGAGGTCGAGCTCGCGCGCGGGCTGCCGAACGTCGACGCTCTTCGCGCCGAAAAGCGCCGCAAGGCGCGGAGCTCGTTCATCCAGCACCTGGGCGCGTACCTGATCGTGAACACGTTCCTCGCCCTGATGAGCGGCCACCTCAACAAGGCGGTGCTGCTCGGTTGGGGGGTCGGCCTCGCGTTCCACCTGTGGGGCGTCGTGTTCCCGAAGGGCGAGAGCGACGACGACCTGCTCGAAGAAGCCTTCAAGCGGCGGCTCGCCACGCAGAAAAAGCGCGGGAGGCCAGAGCGTGAGCGCGACGTCCCGGGCGACGTGGCCGCCGGCGCGGCCGAGCTGCTCGCGACCGCGCGTCGCGGCGGCCCGCTCGAGCGGGTGCGCGTCGCCACCGGCGAGCCCGCGCCCGGTGACGACGAGCGCGCCGCCGAGGCCGAAGCCGCCGCAGTCGAGGCCAGCGAGGTCGAGCGCGCGAAGCCGAAGCCGCGCCGGTGAGGCGGCGGTGCGAAGGTGCGCACGTGCGCACCTTATGGCGTTGCCGCTGCGGACCCGATTCCGGTCGACGTGGCGGCGCGGATGAGAGGCACCCGCTCAGCCGTGAGCTCGCGGCGCGGCGCTCGCGCCTCGCGCCTCCGCGAGGGCAGCTTCGTACACGGCCGCTTCTTCGTCCCCAGCGGCCTGCCAGCGAGAGCAGGAGCGGGGCCGGTGAGCGCAGCCAGGCTGCGACCACGCCCGTCGCGACGAGGCTGTACGCGCCCGCAATCGCCCCCAAGGGGATCACGTCGCTCAGGCGTTGCAGCTTGATCTCCAGCATCGGCGCCTCGTCGGTCAGGCCGAGTGCAGAGAGCACGTCCGGCGCGCCCGGCTCGGGCGTGACGAGGAGGCGCCCACCCCCGACGAGCAAAATGACGATCGTGTCGCTGTTTGGCAGGCGGAAGCACGCGCGGAGCTTCCACCGAGGGAGATGCGTCACGTAGCGAGCGGTCGCGACGATGACCGCGTCGTCTGTGAAACGCAGCTCGCCAGGGTTATCCTGCCAGCTCAGCCAAGAGCTGACCCCGTCGGCCAGCACCGCCAGGTGCCGACAGCTGATGGCAGGATGGGCAGGCCCCGGGCTGGCCACGTGGCGAGCCTACCGGGAACGACGACGGTCCGCGCGTCCCGGATCTGGGACGGCAGATCCCGGGTCTGGGCCTGATGGCGCCAAGAACCCGAACGATTTCCGCATCGAGGTGGTGGCACGGCGTTCGCTCCGGGCCGCGCCGTGGACGTGCCGATCGCGCGAAAGAAGACGAGCCGGAGGGGGCTCATGCTCGGGCTCGGGGGCCTCGTCCTCGCGGGCGGAGCGACGGCGGCCCTCGCGCGCCTGCGGCCGGCGCGACCGTCGCTCTCGCGCGCCGCGATCCACCTCGAGCGCGTGCGGCGCGGCGCCTTCGTTCGCGAGGTGCAGGCGCGCGGGGTGCTCGTCCCAGAAGAGGTCCAGTGGGTGACGGCCGACGGGCCGGCGCGCGTGGCGCGGATCGCGGTCGCGCCCGGCGCGTCGGTCGAGGAGGGAGCGGTGCTCGTGGAGCTCGTGAACGCGGAGCTCGAGCTCGCGTCTCTCGACGCCGAGCGTCAGACCGCGGCGGCGCGCTCGGCGCTCGCCGCGCTCGAGGTACGCGCCGGGGTCGAGTCGCTGGCGGG
>CALKVR010000556.1 GCA_938004815.1 uncultured Polyangiaceae bacterium
CGCTACGCCGGACTGTGCGGCGGACAGTACCGCGACTCCTCCGGACCAACCCGCCGTTGTGTCCGGTCGCGCGCCTCTTACCCGCGCGGTCGGGCATCGCGCTTCGTCCCTGACCCGCTGCCGTCAGCTCTCGTAGCTGCACGCGCGCACGAGAGGCGGCAGCGCGCCTCCGACTTGTGAATTGTCAATTGCCTGTTGTGTATCGTGTGTTTCCGCCGCCATCCCAGGAGCGAGTGAAAGCGGTCACGCCGTCACGTTGGCCGCGCCAGCTCGCCGAGCGCCAGCGCGATCTGCCGGGCAGATCGAGAAGGTATTGGCCGCCCGACCACGGCGTCCGCATCTTCTCCACGCCATGCATGTCGAAACGTTTCGTGGTCGCGACGTCGATCGCCTCCGCGCCGCAGGAAAGGTCGCGGCCGCGACGCTCCACACGATCGGTCGAAAGCTCGCGCCCGGAATCACGACCGGGGATATCGATCGCTGGGTGCGTGAGGACACCAAGGCGCGGGGAGGCAAGCCGAGCCAGCTCGGCTACAAGGGCTTTCCCGCGGCGGTGTGCACGAGCAAGAACGACGTCGTCTGCCACGGCATCCCGTCGACCGAGGTGCGCCTCGAGCCGGGTGACATCGTAAACGTCGACGTGACGACCGAGCTCGACGGCTTTCATGGCGACACGTCGCGCACGTTCGCGATCGGCCCGGTGTCGCCCGAAGCGGCGCGCTTGATGGACGTCGCGAGCCGGTGCCTCGAGGCCGGCATCGGGGTCGTCCGCGAGGGCGCGCGCCTCGGCGATATCGGCGCGGCCATTCTCGAGATCGCGCGCAATGAGGGCTGCAGCGTGGTAACCGCGTTCGGCGGCCACGGCATCGGTCGCAAGATGCACCTGCCGCCGCACGTCTCGCATGTGGGCGTCCGAGGCGCGGGCCCACGGCTGATCAGCGGCATGGCCTTCACCATCGAGCCCATGATCAACCTCGGCAGCCCCGAGGTGCGGACGCTCGACGACGGCTGGACGGTCGTCACCGCCGACGGCAAGTGGTCGGCCCAGAACGAGCACACCGTATTCGTGACGCGCGGAGGGTGCGAGGTGCTCACCCGCGTGTAGGATCGCGGCGTGCCGCCGAAGCTCGCCTCGATCGTCTTCCTCGTCCTCTCGTTCGTCCTCGCTTGCGGCGATGGCGGCTCGGGCAAGCCGACCGCGGCCGCGAGCGCGTCGGCTGCCTCGGCCCCCGCGGTCTCGGCGTCGGCCGCCGCGAGCCCGCCCGCGCCGAGCGCATCGGCGTCGGCGTCGGCGTCGGCGGCCGAGGTCGCGCCCACCGATCGCCCGCAGCCGTTCCTTTGGGAGACGACCAAGGGCACGGCCAAGAATCATCTCTTTGGCACGATGCACCTCGGCACCGACGCAGAGAGGGAGCTGCACCCGATCGTCTTCGAGCGCCTGGACGCCGCGAGCGTCGTCGTTTTCGAGGCCAACGTCTTCGACATCAACCCGTTCGACGCGGTCGAGCTCGCGATGCTGCCGCCGGGCCAGAGCGTGAAGGACAAGCTCTCGCCGGGGCGGTGGAAAGCGCTGGTCGATCGCGTGGGCGGCTTCTTGATGCCCGAGAGCTCGCTCGAGCGCTTCAAGCCGTGGATGCTCGTCACCCTCGTCCTCCAGGACATGCTGCCCAAGACCGACCCGATGGATGGGACGCTCCACGCGCGGGCCAAGGCCGCGAACAAGCAGATCGTCTTTCTCGAGACGCTCGAGGAGCAGGTCGCGATGGTCGACAAGTCGATGGACGTGAAGCTCCTCGACGACACGCTGGGCGATCTACCCCTCGCCGAGAAGATGCTGCTCGATCTGGCCGGGGCCTACCGCGGCGGCGATCTCGAGAAGCTGACGAGCCTGTCGTTCGACCCCGTCGAGATGAAAAAGCACCCCGCGATGTTCGACACGCTGCTCTTCGAGCGGAACCGCCGGTGGATGCCGAAGCTCGAGCCGCTCCTCGACAAGGGCGGGGTCTTCGTCGCGGTGGGCGCGGCCCATTTGATCGGCGACAAGAGCGTCAACGCGCTCCTCGCCGCCAAGGGTCACACCGTCGAGCGCGCCGCCATCAAGCGATGACGAGCAGCCCGTTGTGGGCGCAGTCCTGGACGACCGATGCGGCCGGCGGGATGGGCGTGGCCGCGTCACCGACGACTTCACGCACCGCGGCACGCACCTCACGCACCGTGGGGACCGTGCTCGGCCGCTCGCTCGCGCGGCAGCGCGCGAGCGCGATGCGGTACGCGGCTACGACCACCTCACCCGATTCACGGAGCAACGCTTCGTACGCACCGCGCGTTTCACGCAGCGCACGCAGCCACTCGGAGGGTCGCTCGTTCTCTTCGACGCCGGGAGCCTGCCGTTCCATGAAGAACCTCCACCTGACGGGTGTGAAAAGTTCGAGGCCCAGACGCAGGGCCTGGCACCGCGAGCAGAGCCCTCTCATAAAGGGTCGCTGCGGGCCAAGTTCTCCAGTGCACACTCGGTGCCGCGCGGCTCGGGGCTCGATGGCCCGCCGCGTTGATCCGAGCCTCTGCTCCAGGCAACGTCTCGTGACGCACCGGGCTTAAGGGTTGGGGGCGGATGTGCGACAAACTTTTCTCGCCGGCCAGGAGCGTGGTAGGAGGCGGCCCATGGACCGCCAGGCCTCCGTCGTTTCAGCCTCTCGGGGTCGCCGCCTCGCCGCCAAGCGGGCTGCCGTTCGCATCGCCGCCTTTTTCACCGGCCGCGACGCGTCCCGCAACGACCGCGACGACGACGACGACGATCTGCCGCGGCCCAACGCGACCATCTCGGGCCTGTTCCCGGTTCGCCTCGTCCGGCCGGCGCTCGCCTGACCGAGCCGGCGGCTCTCGCGTCGGCGGTCTGCTCGATCGCCCGCACCCAGCGCCGGCGCTTCTTCTGGGCGGCGTGGTGGACGGAGCCGCCCTGTGAGCGGCCGTTTCGAAAGCCCGACGCGTCGAACGGGGGCGCCGCCACCTGGGAGGACGCGCTTCGCGAAGCCGAGCAGGCCGCGGGCCGGGCCCTCAGCCCCGTCGATGCGCGCTGGGCCCGGGCGTGGATGCGCATGCTCCGCGGACAATCGCCCGTGGTCGATCCGCCGCGCGCGGCCCCCGAGCCGAAGGGTCGCGCCGACACCTCGAAGCGCCTCTCGCCGTGGGCCATCCTGCAGATCGAGCCCGACGCGCCGGCCGACGTGATCAAGCGGGCGTATCGCCGCCGTGCGCTGGAGACACACCCCGATCGCGGCGGCGATCCGGACGTGTTTCGCGCGGTGCAACACGCCTACGAGCGCGCGATCGGCAAACGCCAAAAGCAGGACAAGCGCCCCAAGAAGAAGCGCTAGCCTGAGCGCGCCATGCCGCGCCGTCCCATCGCGACCTCCAGCTTGCTCATCAGCCATGTGGTCTTGATCGGCCTGACCCCGCTCATCCCGATCCCGATCCTCGACGACGTGGTGAAGGCGTTCCTCGAGCGCCGACTCACCCGCGAGCTCGCGGCCCAGCACGGCATCATCCTTTCGGACGACGACGTGAAGGTGCTCGCAGAGGGCCCCGGCGAGAGCATCTTCGCTTCGATCGGGCGCGGCGCGCTGCTCTTGCCGGTGCGGTACCTGTTCCGAAAGATCTTCTTCGTCCTGGAGGTGAAGCGCGCGTCGGACGCGGCGAGCGCGTGCTTTCACCGGGGTTACCTGCTCGACGCTGCGTTCGCGCGCGGGGCCAAACCGCCGAAGCCGCCCGCGGCCGCGCTCCGCGGCGCGCTCGACGCCACCGTCGCCGAGACCAACCACTCGCCGATCGGCGCCGCGTTCGGGCTCGTGTTCGAGGGCTCGAAGTCGCTCTTGAAACAGGCGACGAAGGCGATCCTCAAAGCCGCGACCGGGATGGGCCGCGCGCCGACCGAGCGCGCCGTCCGGGACGCCGTCGACGGCGCCGCGTCGGGCGGGCCGTTCGACGCGCTCGTCGACCGTGTTCGGAACGCGGCCACCACGGTGCCGGACGCCTACTTCGAGGCGTTGGAAAGGCGGTTCGAGGCACGCCTGAACAGCCTCGATCGGTAGCGCGCGCCGGGCCGGAGTGATACGCCCTGACGTGATGCAAAAGAACATGTTCGTGGCGGCCGGCGTCGCGTTCGCCGTCGGGATGGGGTCGATGTACGTGGCTGATCGCGGCTCTGCGGCCTCAGCCGCCGACGCGACGCCCGACCCCGCCGCGGGCGCCGTCACGAGCGACGGCCCCCGCCAGGTCAACCCCGGCGCGGTCAAGGTCGACCTCTACGTCATGTCGCAGTGCCCGTACGGCGTGCAGGCCGAGGCCGCGTTCGAAGAGGTGGTCGAGAAGCTCGGCGCCGACGTGGACCTCAGGCTCGAGTACATCGGCAAGACGGGGCCGAGCGGCGAGCTCACGAGCATGCACGGGCCGAAAGAGGTCTTCGGCAACCTGCTTCAGGTGTGCGCGATGAAGCACACGTCGAAGTGGTTCGAGTTCGTCAAATGCCAGAACAAAGACTGGAAGAACATCGACGTCGGCTGGGAGGCTTGCGCCAAGTCGGTGGGCGCCTCCGCCGAGAAGATCGGCGCGTGCGCCAAGGGCGCAGAGGGCAAAGAGCTGCTCGGCGCATCGTTCAAGAAGGCCGATTCGCTCGGCATCGGCGGCAGCCCGACGATTCACATCGCGGGCAAGGACTACCAGGGCAGCCGGCGGCCCAAGGACATCATGCGCGCGATCTGCGCCGCGTATCAGGGCGAGCAGCCGGCCGCGTGCGCCGACATCCCGCCGCAACCGAAGGTGAACGTGACGATCCTCAGCGACAAGCGCTGCGGGTCGGACTGTGACGCGGCCGGCATCCAGGGCCAGGTCGAGGGCACGATCGGCGCGCCCGTGATCACCAACCTCGACTACGGCGACGCCGCCGGCAAAAAGCTCTTCGACCAGATCAAGCCCGCGCACCTGCCCGCCGTCGTGTTCGACAAGACGCTCGACGACGACGAAGAGGCGTCGCAACAGCTCGCCAAGGCGCTCATGCCCAAGGGCGACTACAAGATCGCGGCCGTCGGCGAGTGGAATCCCGTCTGCGCCGACGACGGCGGCTGCAAGCTCGACGAGTGCAAGAGCAAGCTCCAGTGCAAGGCCGAGGAGCCGAACAAGCTCGAGGTCTTCGTCATGTCGCAGTGCCCGTTCGGGGTGAAGGGCCTCGACGCGATGAAGGAGGTCCTCGCGAACTTCGACAAGGCGGGCTCGAAGCTCGACTTCGTCGTCCACTACATCGGCGAGGGCGACGCCTCGTCACTCAAGGCGATGCACGGTCAGCCTGAGGTCGACGAGAACATCCGCCAGCTCTGCGCGATCAAGCACTACGACAAGAACCGCAAGTACCTCGACTACGTCTGGTGCCGGAACAAGGACTACAAGTCCGACAACTGGCAGTCGTGCACGGGCGACGCGACGGGCATCGACGCGGCCGTGATCCAGAAGTGCTTCGACGCCGAGGGCAAAGACCTGGCCGCCAAGTCGTTCGCGTACTCCGACGCGGCTGGCTTCGGCGCGAGCCCGACCTGGCTCGTGAACGGCAAATACAAGTTCAGCGGCATCGACGCCGAGACGATCAAGACCAACGTCTGCGCCCACAACAAGCTCAAGGGCTGCGAGAACAAGCTGACCGGTCAGGCCCCCGCGGCCTCGAACGGCGGCGGCGCCGCACCCGGATGCGGCGAATAAGGTAACGATTTCGGCGGTGTCACCGGGCTGAAGCGGTCTCGTGACACATTCGTGTCACCCCGTGATACAAGGCGCCTTGACGCGTGATACATCGGTGCTATGTATCACGACGTGTCACGCACCGAGCCGACAGAGCCGTCTGTAGCCGAGGGCGATCCCTCCGTGGACGGCTCGGACGAGGCCCGCAACGGAAAGAAGGAGCGCGTCCTCCACACCCGCGTGCCCGCGGTGCTCGAGGCCGAGCTCAAGCGGTTCGCGACCAACCTGCGCATCCCGGTCTCGAACCTGGTGCGGACGATCCTCGAAGACGCGCTCAGCGTCGCCGACGCCGCCGGCGAGAACGTGGAGGCGCGGCTCAAGAAGGCGGCGCGCCAGCTGGAAGAAGAGCGCGAGCGGTTGAAGCGGCGCGTGCTGCCCGACCCGCTCCGCGACATCGTCGCCTTTCAGACCGTCACGCTCGCTCAACCGAACACTTGCGCCAAGTGCAACACGGCGCTCGAGCCCGGCGCCCGGGCCCACCTGGGCGTGACCGATAGCCCCGCAGCCGGCACGCCCCGCGTGTTCGTCTGCAACGCCTGCCTGCCCACGGGCTGACGCCCGCCAACCCACTAACCTGACGG
>CALKVR010000557.1 GCA_938004815.1 uncultured Polyangiaceae bacterium
GCGTCACCGGCGAGCGCGTGGGTGACGGGCAAGGTGCTCCAGATCGACGGCGGCGCGGTCGGCTCGACCTGGCCGATGCCGATCCCGGGCGGGCTCGACGAGCTCTGAAGCGTAGCTAACCGGCGACCATGCGGCGCGCGTCTTCCATCGCGGCAACGACGACGGTTCTGTCATGTGCCGGCAGACGCTTCATCGCGAAGCGGTGGACCTCGAGCGAGAGCGCCGCGTGCCGGGCCTCGTCGGGTGCGATGCGAGCGAACGCGTGGCGCACCGCCGGGTCGGGTGCCGTGCGCGCATGCTTCGCGACGAGCAACGCGGCCATCCCCTCTCTGACGCAGCCCTCGACCGCGTTGGCGATCGCGAGCTCGCGAAGCGACGCCGCCGCGCGCGGCAGCCCGCAGATGGGCTCGACCGGAGCCGCGTGCCTGCGGGCCAGCCGCTTCATGGCGAGCGCGTGGCGCTCCTCTTCTCGGGCCGAGCGGCGCGCGCGCCGAACGAGCCGAGCGGGCGCGCCGAAGCGCGCGAGATCGCGCGCCAATGCGCGGAACGCGTGCACGCTCGCCCGCTCCGCATGCGCGAGACGCGCGAAGCAAGCCCCGGCCGTATCGAGGCCGCTCGACGACGCGGGCGCGATACCAGCCACCGCGCGCCCGCCCGGGCCCGCGTACACGCACTGCCCGTCGAGGTGCTTGAAGCAGAGCACCAGGCGATCGCCTTCAGCGATCTGGGCCCGCAGCTCGGCGCAGGTCTGCGCGGTTCGACCGTCGGTGTTGCACACCAGGCACTCGGGCGGGGTCCCGGCGCGCTCGGCCCGCTCACGCTCCTCGTCGCTGCCGGGCTCGGCCACTGCCGGGATGGCGACCTCCCACATCTGTCGATCGCCGGTGCAGACCATCCGCGCCTCACCCGGCAGGACGTTCGCCGTCGCCTCGAAGCAGCGCGCGTCCTCGCCGCAGATCTGCAGGCAGGCCGCCTCGTCGAGCGCGCCGGGCGGCGCCTTCTTCACCGTCAGCGAATCGTGCGCGGGCACGTACCGGCTACAGATACAGCAGCCGGTCGACATCGTCGTCAGGCTGACGCCCCACACCCACTTCACCCACGCGCGCGTCGACCGGCGTCGCCTCATTCGTCGTCCCCGACCGCGCTCAGTGTGCACACGTGGAGCAGGCTCGGCGTCACGATCTGCCGCTCGTCGTGCCCGCGCTCGAATGGCTGCGATTCGGGGCCGGGCGCGAGCCCCATCGCGTGCGGCGGCAACACGTAGCACGCCGTAAGCCGCTCGCCGTCGCGCGCCACGCCAGGGCAAGCCGCCGCGCACGCCGAGGGCTCGAGCGTCTCGAACGGCGTCTCGCGGTAGAACGGCCCCATCCTCGTGTGCTGCGGTGGGCCGACGACGACCACCACCCGCTTCGCCTCCGCCATCTCTGCGGGCGGTGGGTGACACCCGGCAGCGAGCAGACCCACCATGACGAAATGCCGCGCGGCCACGAGGGCATGCTACCCGCGTTTCGCCGA
Source organism: uncultured Polyangiaceae bacterium (assembly GCA_938004815.1). Lineage (GTDB taxonomy): Bacteria > Myxococcota_A > Polyangia > Polyangiales > Polyangiaceae > Xiheicaenibacterium. The sequence goes on from CALKVR010000557.1 coordinate 1,516, forward strand.
GAGGCGCGCATCTGTCTCTCGGCCGCGCGGACCGGTCAACGACGCGCGGGGTCGACGAACCGCCACGCGTCGGCGAGCTGCTCGGCGGGGCGATCGACGATCGGGTCGGCGTGGGCGACCAGGATTCGCTCCAGGGACAGCTCGCGCATTCGCGCGATCGACTCGGCCGCGGCGGTGCTCGCACGGGTGAACATCCACACGTCGGGCGGCGTCTTCGCCCGGCCGTAGCGGCCCGAGACGCGCGCCACTGCGCGCCATGTCCAATGGTCGCGAGCGCAGCCCGACATGAGCAGATCGGCGGCGATCAACGAGCCGCTGGCAGCGTGAAAGAACACCGTCTCGTCCAGGAAGGGGACGCCCGCGAGGGGAATGGCGACGAGCTCGGGCGTCGCGCGCGTGTACGCCGGGTCGTCGATGCCGACCGCGATCTCGAGACCCGGATTGCGCGCCGCTGCCGATGCGGGGCCGACCACGCGCGCGTTCGGGTAGCGAGCCGCGGTCGCCGCAGCCGCGAGGTGGTGGAACCGGTTCGGCACCATGATCCAGCGCACCTCGCCCAGCGCGTCGAGCGCTGCGCACAGCTCGTCGGTGGGTGGGCACGGGCTGTGAACCCAGAGCGCGCCACCGGCCAGGCGCACCACCGTCGTCCTCGAACGCAGGCGAACACCGCTGAACCAGACCGCGCGTTCTGTCGCCCAAATGGCGCCGGGCACGACGACGTCGAGCACGCGGCCCTCGATGGGGTCGAGCCCGGCCGCGGTCAAGGGTACGGTTAGCCTCGCGATCGGCCTCGAGCACGGGCCGCGTCTGCCGAAACAAGGAGACACACGTGTCGGACGCCGAAGACAAGCCCGAGGTCGCCAGCTCGAGCCGCGCCGAACAGCGGGGCGCCGCCGACGAGGCAGCGGCACCTCGCTCGCTGGCGCCGCGCATGGTCTTCGGCGCGTTCGTCCTCGCCGGCCTCGGCGTGCTCGGCGTCTACCTCGCGCTCCGCCCCGACGGCGACCCCGTCGGCGACGTCGACCTCATGGACCCGAGCTCCACCGTCATCATCGACGGAACACCCGGCGACGACGTCACGTTCGTCTCGCGCGTCACGACCGGCCTGGGGGCGTACGACGGCTCCTCGTGGAAGAGCCGCTCCAACGGTGCGACACAGGCGATGAAAGCCTCGACGCTCACCGTCGTCGTGGTCGGTCCCGACGGCGCCGAGCAGACATCGCGCTGCGCGCTCTGGGGTGGCAGCATGTCGAGCGACCGCCCCGACGACGCTCACCTCACCGAGAACGGCGTCATCAACGATTGCGCCATTTCGCTCGGTTCCATCGGCAAGCACACGGTGCGAGCCAGCGTGCAATGGGACTCGACGCTCGCCGTCACCGAAGCGCGGTTGACCGTGTACCGGGAGGCCGGTGCGCCATGAAGCTCGCGGCGCGGCCCAATCAGCTCGCGCGGCGGTAATGCATGGCGACCGCGCCGCTCCGGAGCGGCTTCGCCGAGATCAGCTCGAGCCGTCGCGTACTGGGTAGCCCGCTCTGGTACAGCGTCGGGCCGTGGCCGGCGATCCTCGGGTGGACGAGCAGCTTGTACTCGTCGATCAGATCGAGCTGGTCGAGCGCGGCGGCGAGCTTGCCGCTCCCGACGAGCACGCCGGCCGGGGTCGCGTCCTTGAGCTTCTGCACGCCCGCACGCAGGTCGCCGGTGACGTGGTGACTGTTGGTCCACGGAAAGCTCGCGCGCGTCGAAGACACGACGTACTTCGGCTTCGCCTCGAGCTTGGTTGCCCACTCGCGCATGGCCGGCACCGCCGCCTCGTCGCCGCGGGCGACCGCCGGCCAGTAGCTCTCCATCATCTCGTAGGTGACGCGGCCCCACAGCATCGCCCCACTCTCGTCCATCATTCGCGTGAAGAGGGCGTGCGTCTCGTCGTCCACGATACCCTCCCGGTGGTCGATGCAACCGTCGAGGGTGACATTGATGCTGAAGGTCAAGAGGCCCATGGCGGCGAGTCTACGCGGCGGCGCGGATGCCGGCGAGCGATCCGCCCGTCGGGCCCCACGCTCAGCGGGCATCCCACCGCGTCGGCAATCCAGTCGGCCTGCTCGTGGTTCAGAGCCTCGAGCGCGGTCAAGGTCAGCCGCGAGATACGGGCGGCTGCTCTAGCTGCTCTAGCCGGCCGCGGCTTCGGCCCGCTCGTACGCCGTGAGAAGCTGGCCGCCATCGGGAAAGCGAGCGTCGCAATCCTTCAGCATCCAGAGAAGGAGGTTCTCGTCACACGTATCCCAATGCTGGATGAGGCGCGGCAGATTGTGAACTGCATCCGCGAGGGCCGCCACTTCTGCGGAGGCGCTGGCGGGCAAGCCGTCGACCTCCCCGCGGTAACCCAGCAGCCGTAGTCGAATGGCTGCCCGCTCGAGTGCTGCGAGACAGGCCGCGAGCTTTGCAGGGGGCGGGAGCGAGAACGTTGTGGCCATGCGCGAGCCCCGCACCGGCGGAGGCCGGCACGCAATCCATGGGTTACCAGACGCCTCGGCAAGCGATCGGGCCCATGTTTTTATTCCGAGACGAAGGCCTTCGTGTCTCCGAAGAGGCATCAGAACTCTAACGAAACGCTCTCTTGACCCGCGAGCACCAGACCGAGCGTAGCGAGGGAGGTGCGCCGGCTTCAACGCCCAGTTTGGCCGGCCTCGACAGGTTGTACATCTAAATGTACACTAGCGTCGTGCCGAAGAGCTACACCGTGGCAGGAGCGAGAGCCAAGCTCGCAGCGATCGTCGATGAGGTCGAGTCCGGTAAGGACGTCGAGCTCACGCGGCGCGGCAAGAAGGTTGCGGTGGTGATGTCGGCCGCGCGATACGCGCGGCTGCGCGGCGATCGCGTTGCCTTCATGACCGCGTACGAGACGTTTCGGGCGGACCACGATCTAGAGTCCGTGGGGCTGGATTCCTCCTGGGGGCGCGAGTTGCGCGATCGCGATCCGGGGCGGGGTGTCAAACTGTGACCGGGTTCTTGCTCGACACGAGCACAGTGTCCGCTGCGATTTGGAAGAAGCCGGACCCTGGCGTGCTGGCGAAGTTGCGCGAGCATGGAGGCGAATGCGCGATCGGCGCGCCCGTCTGGCATGAACTGCAGTTCGGCGTGCGCCGACTTCCGAGGGGGAAACGCCGAGCTACGCTGGAGAGCTTCCTAGAAGAGGTTGTGCGCGCAACTCTCCCCATTCTTCCTTATGACGAACGTGCTGCTGAGTGGCACGGCGAAGAGCGGGCGCGCCTGGAGCGCGGCGGGAAATCCGCCCCCTTCGTAGATGGGCAGATCGCGGCAATCGCGGTGACATCTGGCATTCCCTTGGTGACCGCGAACCCCACCGACTTCAAGTCGTTCAAGGGGCTTCTAGTCCTCAATTGGATTAGCGCACCCTAGGGTCTGGCCAGTCACAATGGAACGACCGGCTCGCGTTCACCAGGTCGCGGGTTACGCCGAGTGTGACGTCGGAG
>CALKVR010000558.1 GCA_938004815.1 uncultured Polyangiaceae bacterium
ATCAGCAGCCGGCCGCGGCGCCAGCCGCGTGCGACAACCGAATGGAAGGTGTAGGCGGCCGGTCGCTCGAGGATCGCCTCGTCGGTCGAGAGCTGAGCGTCCACGCGGTGAGCGACGGCGAGCGGTACCTCGTGCTGCCCGCCGCGCGCGACCACAAGCGCGTCCACGACGGCGATCGCGGCCCCAACACCGGCGGCATGGGCGTCGTGTGCCCCGCCCCCGACGCCGACGCCGCGCTCCTCGCCCGCGTCGGCCGAGAGATCATCGAACCCACCCTCGCGGCCATGCGCGCGCGGGGCGCGCCGTTCCGGGGCGTCCTGTTCGCGGGCCTCATGGTGACGCCGGCCGGCGAGCCGCTCCTGCTCGAGCACAACGTCCGCTTCGGCGACCCCGAGTGCGAGGCCCTGATGGAGGTGATCGACGGCGATCTGGCCGCCCTCCTCGCCTCCGCCGCGGCCGGCCGCCTCGACGAGAGCAGCGTTCGGCTCGCGTCGGACAGGAGCGCCGCGGTCGTGATCCTGGCGGCCGCTGGGTACCCGGCGAGCCCGCGGCGCGGGGATCGCATCACGGGGGTCGACGCGGTCGACGGGGTCGACGGCGTGCAGGTGCACCACGCCGGCACCGAGATGCAAGATGACGGCTTGGTCACTGCGGGCGGGCGCGTCCTCGCCGTGACCGCGCGGGGCACGTCGCTCGCCGAAGCGCGCTCGGCCGCGTACCGCGCCGCCGAGCGCATCACGTTCGCGGGCAAGCACTACCGGCGCGACATCGGCGCGACGTCGTGATCGTTTCCGGTTCGCCTCCGGTCTGTCACCTTCCACAGGTCCATTCGTTCTCGTGACGCTCATTCTGCACCTGTCCGACCTCCACCTGGAGTCGGGGGCGTCGGAGCAGCGAGACATCATCGACAGCCTCACGACCGCGATACGCGCGTACGTGCAGGGGGCGGGGGTGTCCCCGAGCCTGCTCGCCATCACCGGCGATCTGTTCGACAGCGCTGCCATCGAGGCCGAGCGGGCGGTACGGGTGTTTCGCGACCTCCACGAAGGGCTCGTCGGCGCCATGGGGCAGCGGCCCCCGACGATCGTCATCCCGGGCAACCACGACCGGCGAAAGAAGGGCCTGGTCGGGCCGCACCGGGGCGAGCTCTTCGAGGCGCTCGCGCGGGGGGCGCCCGAGAACGCGCTCATCCACGGCATCGACACACCCTTTCTCGCGAGGGTCGTCCCGCGGTCGTTCCACCAGCTCGACGCGGCCGTCATCGCCTATGACTCGAGCTACCTGCCCACGGGGTGGATCAGCGCGGGCGGCGTCGTGCGCCAAGAGGACCTGCTCCACGCGGCCGCCCACGTCGGTGACGGTGACACGCCTGTCATCGTTCTCATTCACCACCACCTCGTCCCGACGCCGCTCACCGACCTGGGCCTGATCGAACCGCCGCCCGAGCGCTGGCTGCGATTCGGGCTCCAGCGCATCCTGCCCGAGCTCGTCGCCAACGCCGACCGCGAAGAGCTGACGATGACGGCGCTCGGCGCCGGGACCGCGCTCTCGACGCTCCACACCTTGCGCCGCGCCGTCCTGGTGCTGCATGGCCACAAGCACATCGCGACCGCGCGCCACCTGCGCCACACGTACGCCGGGCACGGCGACGTCTTGTTGGTCTCGGCCGGCAGCGCGGGCACGGCCGAGCGGTGGAGCCCCGCGGGGACGACCGACGTGGCGCGCCTTTGGCCTTCGTTCAACGCGGTCCGCCTCGAGCGCGGGCGGCTCGACGTCGAGACCGTGAGCTTCGGGTACAAGGGCACGAAGGCGGGCCGCGTGGTCTTGCGCCCCGTCGTGGTGGCCGAGCAAGAGGGCGCGCGCTGGTCGACCAAGCCGATCCCCCTCGAGGACCGTGGCCCGGTGGGGCCGGAGCTCGAGCTCAACGAGTCGATCTGTCGGCTGACACCGGCGCGTGAACAGCCCGACGAGCGGTGGGACGTCGTCTACGAGCGCCGCGTCACACGCATCGGCGAGTCGCCACACCGGTACGTCGAGCACGTCGATGGCATCCCCGGCTCGAAGCTCGTCCCCCTGTCGGCCGAGCTCGCCGAGCGAGGCATGGTCGAGGCTCCGGCCAAGCTCGATCTCGAGATCGGGTCGCCGGGCGTCACCCGCTACCGCCTCGACGGTGGGGTGTGTCGCACCGCTCACGAGGCCGAGCGCATCTACGGGAGCCGCACCGCGCCCTACGAGTGGATCGGCCTCATGAACCGGTACGCGTGCAAGCGCGCCAGGCTCGTCATCTCGGGCCTCGGGGCGGTCGCGCGCGAGGCGTTCGCGAGCCTCACCGACCTGGGCACCGGGCTCGAGGAGCCCGAGCCGCTCCAGCGCTCGGCCGACGGCGACGAGCTGGCGCTGACGGTGGAGCCCTGCGGGCCTCGCAAGCTCTTGCGGATCTATTGGCCGCTCGAGCCGCCGCGCGCGCTGCGGTACGGCGAGCGCGAGCGCAAGGCGAAGCGCGGCGAGCCGAGCAGCTCGAGCCGCACGCCTGCGAACGGGGCGAGCATCTTGCGCCGCGCGTTCAGTTCGTCTTGAGGCGATCGGCGAGCTCGCGCGCCGCCGTCTCGACGGCAGGGTTCTCGCGCATGCAGCACTCGCCGGCGCTGGCGTCGCACTCGGCGGCGCGCATCGAGCTCAAGATGGCGAGCGAGCGCTCGTCGCCCTCGGCCCGCACCCGATCCATCAGGGTCGGCTTGTCGCTGCACGCCGCCTCGCGCAGCTCGAGCGCGACGCGCAGCCCCGCCGTGCCGCGGGAGCGCACCTCCGGCTTCTGCAGGGTCGGGGTCGCGAGCCCGGCCGCCTGCGAGCCGCCGCGGGTCGTGACGATATCGTAGAGCACGTCGACGCCGTCGGAGCCGAAGCGCTCGGAGAGCGCCTTCATGAGGAGCGCGCCCTGGGCGCGATCGGCGCTCGCTGCCACCACGATCTCGACCGCAGCCGCGCGCATGTCGGCGGGCCCGAGAGCCGCGGGGTCGAGCTCGGCGAGGGCGAGCAGGCCGTCGACTGCCTTCGTGAAATCGCGCGAGGTAGGGGCCTGCCTGACGATGCGACGCCAGGCGTCGGCGTCGAGCCCGGCGACGGCGGTGGCGGTGACGGTCGGGGCGGGCGGGGCGCTGGCGGTCGGCGATGCCGACACGATCGGCTTCGCGGTGGCGGTGGCGGTGGCGGGAGCCGGGGCCGAAGGCTCGGTCGTGGGGGCTGCCGCGCGCCGTTCGTCGCCGCCAGAGAGCAGCCCCGAGCGCATCACGCGGCCGGCGGCGGCGCCGGCGGCGACGACGAGCGCGAGCGCCACCCACGGCGTCTTGCGACGCGGCGCAGGAGGGGGCGCCTTGACCGCGACCGCCACGCGCGGAGCAGACGTCTCCGCGCGACGCTCGGTCACGGATGGCTCGGGCGTCCCCTCGGCGACGTCCTCGAACCGCGGCAGGCTCCGAGGTGGCGCGGCGCCGGCCACGCTGAGCGAGATCGGCTCGGGCTCGATCGCGTCGTCGAGCTTCGTGTCGGCCTTGATCGACGCCTCGGCGGCGTCGAGGGCGCGAAGCACGTCTTCTGCTCGCTGGAAGCGATCTTCTTGCGTCTTGGCGAGGAGCTTCGTCGCGACCGCCTCGAGCTCGGCGGGGACATCGACGCCGGCGCGCTCGGCCATCGACGGGACCGGCTCGGTCCGGTGCAGCAAGAACAGGCCGCCCTGCGTCTCCGCTTCGAACGGCGGCTGGCCCGAGAGCATCTCGTAGAACATGGCCCCGAGGGCGTAGAGGTCGCTGCGGGCATCGACGTGGCGCATGCCGAGGGCCGCCTCGGGCGCGAGGTAGCCGATCGTCCCGAAGATGATGCCGTCGCCGGTGATCTGGCTCGGCGCCGTCGGTGTCCCTTTCTGGAAGCTCATGGCGTTGAACTTCTCGACCGGGACCTTCGCGAAGCCGAAGTCGATGAGCTTCACCAGATCTTTCGGCCCGGGGATGACCATCACGTTGCGCGGGTTGACGTCGCGGTGGACGATGCCCTTCTGGTGGAGCTTCGAGAGCGCGGTCGCGATCTGGCGCGCGATTTTCACGGCGCGGGCGATCGGCATCCGCCCGTGGCGAAGGATCTGCCGGAGCGTCGCGCCGCGCACGAACTCGAGCACCAGGTAGTGCGAGCCGTCGGCCATCTTGCCGAAGTCGCGGGCCGAGGCGATGTTCTTGTGCTCGACGTGGGCGCCGACGATCGCCTCGCGCTCGAAGCGCGCGACGAGCCCGGGCAGGCCCTCGGTGTCGGGGTGCAGGACCTTGATCGCCACGCGCTTGCGCATGTGGACGTGCTCGCCCGTGTAGACGACCCCCATCCCGCCGGTCGCGAGCACGTTGTGGATGCGGTAGCGGTCGGCGATGATCGTGCCGACGAGCGCGTTGGCACGCTCGACGGCGGCCGGATCCGCCACCACCGAGGCGTTTTTTTCGCCTTCGCTCCCACTGTCGACCGACACCTTGAGGCAATGTCTCCGGCCCGGCGGAGCACGTCAACCTCGTAGCTCGCTCGCGCTCGAAGTGCCCGCGGCGGTGCGCTATGACGGGTGGCGATGGCACTCAGGTCCGACGCGAAGTTGGCGCTCGCCAAACACCCGAGCTTCTCCGGCGTCTCTGGTCCAGTCGTCGTCGTCGTGATGGACGGCGTCGGGATCGGCGCGCACGACGAGGGCGACGCAGTCTGGCTCGCCCGAACGCCGGTGCTCGATGCGCTCGCGCAGAGCTCGCTGACGACCCGCCTGCGCGCACACGGCACCGCCGTCGGGATGCCGTCCGACGACGACATGGGCAACAGCGAGGTCGGGCACAACGCCCTCGGCGCCGGGCGCATCTTCGATCAGGGCGCGAAGCTCGTGCGGCGCGCGATCGAAGACGGCTCGATCTGGAGCGGTGAGGCCTGGCGCGGCGCCGTCGGCACCGTGAAAGAGAGCGGCGAGCCGCTCCATTTCATCGGCCTCCTCTCGGACGGCAACGTGCACAGCCACATCGAGCACCTCGTCGCGATGGTGCGCCGCGCCGACGCCGAGGGCGTCGGCAAGCTGCGCGTGCACGCGCTCCTCGACGGTCGCGACGTGCCCGAGACGAGCGCGCTCGTCTACGTCGAGCAGATCGAGGCGGTGCTCGGCGAGATCTCCAAGAAGGCCGATCGCGACTACCGCGTCGCCTCGGGCGGCGGCCGCATGACCACGACGATGGACCGCTACGAGGCCGACTGGGCCATGGTCGAGCGCGGTTGGAGAGCCCATGTGCGCGGCGAGGGCCGCGTGTTCCCCGACATCCGGACCGCGGTCGAGACGCTGCGTGAAGAGAAGGCAGGCGTCATCGATCAGAACCTGCCG
>CALKVR010000559.1 GCA_938004815.1 uncultured Polyangiaceae bacterium
CTTGCGGGCCGCGCGGCCGGAGGTGCGCGATGAGCACCTGGGAGAAGCTTCGCTGGACGATTGCGATCGTCCTCGTCGTGCTCGCTGACCTGATCGACCCGGCAGGTGACCGATGAGCCGCGCCTACGAGTGCGAGTGCTGCGCGAACCTGTTTCGCGCTGTCGTCGTCCATCCCGCTCTGAAGGCACGCAACGGCAAGGAGCTCACGCAGCCGGTTCTTTGGTGTCGCGGCTGCATGCGCAACGCGGTCAAGGAGCGCGTGCGCGCGGCTCGAGGCGCGGTCGGCAAGATGCGCGACGACATCCTCTCCACCGCTGAGCAGCTCCGGCGCGCGGCCGAGGGGCCCGCGTTCGTACCGCTCGACGAGCGACAGCTCACCTTCGGAGGTGAGTGATGGGAAAGTCTTGGACCGTTCCCGGCTACGACGAGCGGACGCGAGACGGCGGTGGAGTCCACGGCGATGAGTGGCACTACGCCATCCAGGATCGCGGGCAAGCTCTGCACCTGATCGTGTTCACGACCCGGTTTCCTGCCAGCGTCACGCACATACCGCCGGCGCCTGCGAAGGGTGCTTACTTCAAGCTCCATTCGTCCTGGCCCGTCAACGAGGAGCAGCTCCGCAACCCGCAGCCCGAGCCGTGCTCCATCATGGAGGGCGACTGCTACGACGGGGGCACGTGGGGGCTCGCCGCTGAAAAGTTCTTCGCGGAGCACGGCCGCGACGACTTCCAGCAGACGCCGGCGTTCTGGGCAGCGCTCCGACAAAAGCTCGATGCGTTCCGTATCGAGCCGCTCGAGGAAGTCCGTTGCCCGCGCTGCGAAGGCCGCGGCGTCATCAGCGGAGGCGGGACATGAAGACGCACGCGCCCTCCATCCTCAGCGGTCGCGGCTCGCTCTGCAACCATGCGTGCCCGGGGCCGTTCGCGAAGTCGGCCGATGAGGTGACGTGCAAACGTTGTCTCTCGTTCTCTGCTTTGCTGCTGCTCGCGTTCGAGCGTCTCAAGGTGGTTCGGAGGCGTCGTGTTTCCGCCTGACCTCGCGGGCGAAGAGCTCGAGACGCTCCAGGCGTTCCTCGCCGCCTGGCGCCGCGAGCTCGTGGCCGTCGGCCGCGGCGACCGGTTCGAGGGCGTCGAAGCGGCGCTCGTCGACGAGCTCGAGGAAGCGCGGCGCGTCTCGGAGCGCCACTCCATCCGGCTTGGAACCTCCGTCGTGGTCGTGTGCGCCGCGCGCGATCTCGTGGGGGAACGTTGACGATGCCGTACTACTCGCGCGCGGTCATCGTGTACCAGCGTCCGCGCCGGCCACCGTTGCCGGAGGAGCCTCTTTCGCTCCTCTACCACCGGCGCCGGCGCATCCGAAAGCGCGCGCACGTGCGGCTGTCCCGTCGCTTCCGGCAGTGGTGCCGCAAGCTGCGAGACAGCCCGCGCACGGACCCCGAGGACCGGGCCGACTACCTCGAGGAGTGCTCCATGTCGATTCGCGAGCTCGTCGAGCTCGATGGGCGCGCGGACATCATCGACAACCCGCACCGGTTCTGGACGAACTTCGAGCACTGATGAGCTACGCGCGCTCTCACTGCCCCGTCTGCGAAGACGAGCTCGAGGATGGGCTAGGCTTCCTCTGCGATAGTTGCTTCATGTCGTGGCGGATAACGATGAACACGAACGCGTTCAACGCGATCACCGCCAACATCGTTGAGTGGGCCGCGGTGCGTGCGCGCGCCTGGGGCGTGTCAAATGAGCGCGAGCGAGCGCGCGCCTACGAACCGCGCGCGATGCTCTGCTGCGTTTGCGCGAACGTCGAGCCGAACGCGAACCGCGCGGCCGGCGCTGGCCGCTGCAATCGCTGCGGAGGGTACGGAACGCTATACGCAGGCACCGCGCCTCCTGACTTCCTCGTGACCGGAGAGCGCGCTAACCAGGCACCCGAATCAGCTGCACCGCTCGGCGCCGCGAGCGCTCGCCGCGGCGGTCGTAGCGCGCGGTAGTGACCGGATCCGCGTGCCCCATCAGCTCCTGGACGGTGCGGAGGTCGGCGCCGGCGTCGAGGAGGTCGGAGCAAAACGACCGGCGCAGGTCGTGCGGCGAGAGCGACGCGACGCCGGCGCGCTCCTGGATCACCTCCAGGCTGCGGTAGACGCTCGCGGGATGGAGCGCGCGCTTCGGATCCACCTTGCCCTTTCGGTGGACGTGGCAGAAGAGCGGCCCCGGCTCGAGCCCGCGCGCGCGTAGCCACGCCTGCACGGCGGCCGTCGCGCCGACGGGGAGCGGCACCAGGCGCTCGACGTTCCCCTTTCCGAGGACGCGCAGCGTACCGCTCTCGACCTTGCGGCCGTCGAGCTCGACGAGCTCGACGCTGTACGCCTCGAGCTCGGGCCGGATGACCTCGGCGCGCCGAAGCCCTCCGCCGTACATGACCGCGAGCATCGCCGCGTGCCGGAGGCCGATGGGACCGCGGACCTTGCGCGCGGCGGCGAAGAGCTGCTCGAGCTCGGCCGCGGGCACGGCTCGGCCGCGGAGCTCGCGCGAGCCACGGATCGGCTTGACGTCGACGACGCGCTCGTACGCGTCGCGCGAGAGCGTGCCGTTGCGGACGCACTCGAGGAGGACGCCGCGCACGGCCGAGAGCGTCGAGTTGCCCGTGCCCGGCGCGTGCCGCTCGGCGAGCCACGCGCGGAGCGCGGCGAACTGCACGCGGTCGACCTCGGGCCAAACGACCGCGCCGAGCTCGACGCCGAACGCGCGGCAGGCGCGGCGCAAGGCGTCGAGCTGGGGCGGCCTCGAGCTCGAGCCCATGCGGACGAGAAACGACACGATCGGACTCTCCCACGGCACGGCCAGGCGCTTCAGCGAGACGGTCAAGCTCTCGTCGCGCTCGAGCTCGAGCCGGACCAGGGAATACGAACACGCGTGTTCGTGAACAACCGAGGATCCATCGGGCATCAAAAACCACCTCCCGATGCAACTTACGCTGTTCAGGTCAACTGATAATGCCCGCCCGCGCTCAAATAACCAAAACTGCGATTTTCGCACGCCTCGACGCACAGCGCGGCGCGCGTTTCAAGGTGGTACTTACGTACACCGGACCGAATAGGACCGAGCCCCCTCGACAGTCACCGGCGCGGTTACGAATTGCTGCGGGCGATCGGGCACGCTGGGTGGTGTGCGGGAATCCGCACCGACTGCCCCAGCGGGTAGACGTAGCCGCATCCGGCACAGTGAATGCTGATCAGGTCGTGGTCAGCCATCGCGGCGTGCTCGCAGATGGTGCGGATGTTCTCTTCGGTCATCGGCACGCGATTGCGCACGGCCGCTAGCATCATGCGCGTGACCCGCTCTGCGTAGACGTCTTTCGCGCGACTCGCTTCCTCGTCGGTCATGGCTAGTTGGCCTTCTTCGGGTCGAGCTCGCCGAGCTCGCGCAGGAACTCGCCGAGCGGCCCGTCGCCGCAAAGCTTTGACTCGTACGGCTCTCGCGCGCCGCACTCGCTGCACTTCAGGGAGAAGAGCCACGGATCCACAACCTGAAGCCGCCCTCGTCCGCAGCTCGAGCACGACGCTCCCGGTCGCGCACTCGAGTCCGGCCGAGGTCCGGACGCCGGCGACGTCGGCCGCGGCGACGTCGGCCGCTGCGCCGGCGGTGCGTTCGCTACTGCCTTGATCAACTCGCGGGCGCAGTGCTCTGCGAACTTGTCGGCAAACGCCGTGATGAGTTTGTCGAGGTTCGTCCGTGCTCGAGGACGGCCAAGCTTCGAAAGGCGACGGCGCGTTTTCATCACCCTCTGTCCGCCGCGCGCTCGAGCACAACGCGGATTGCTTCAGCCAGCTCCGCAGGGTCGGCAGCGAGGAACCGCACCGCAAGTTGCTCGTGCATGATCAACCCCTCGTCGCGTAGGTCGCTTTCGATTTGCGAAGCCAGCCGCTCGAGCTTGGCGCGGGCATCGACGAAGGTCACCAGGCTGCCTGACAGCTGGTGCCCGCGAGCTCGCCGGCGCCCGTGAGCACCCGCTCGTCGACGGCGATCCATCGGTCACCCCGACGCATGAGGCGCGCGCCGGGCACCGCCTCGACGGCCTCGCGCCAAAGCTCGTCGACCTCGGCGGCCGAGAGGTGCGTCGGCGTCATAGGGAAGAGCCAGAACCCGCGGCCGGGTCCGTACGCGGCGCGGAGCTCGAGGAGCACCGCGGCGAACGACGCGCGGAGGAGCTCGTCACCGCTCACCGCGCCGAGCTCGAGCTCGGGCGCGGTGCGGCGCTCGCAGCTGTAGTGCCGCGCAAAGAACGTCTCGGTGTCGTAGACGGATACGAGGAACCGGTGCTCACGCTTCTGGCCCGCCATGGTGGTCAGAGTAACATGTGGCTCAAGATGTCGAAGGCAAGTCGAACAGTGCCGAAAGCCGAGCCGAGCACGCATGCAACCGAGTCGGTAGAGCCGCCGCCTGGTCCGTACGACGCGCCCCCGGGCGTCGTCATGATCAAGGTGCTGCGCCGCGAGATTGTCGACGGTGACGCGCGGTGGGTGGCGTGCTTGCGGTACGACTCCGAGACGGCGAGCCTCGTGCCCTACCATCCGGTGCCGGACGAGCCGATTTCCGAGTTCATCCTCGACCGCTGGGGAAGCGGCACCTATCACCCGTGCTGGTTCGGCCCAGGATCCAAGGCGATGGGGCGAGGCAAGACGCTCGAGCTTCAGGACGCCCGACGGCCGCGGGGCCCCCTCCAGTTTGGAGCGCCCCCCGGAATCGCGCCCGGTAGCTCGACGCCGGCGAGCTCGAGCTCGAGCCCGCCCGGCATCGCGGAGCTGCTCGCGCTCCTCACAAACCCGCAGGTGGCTCCGCTCCTCACCCAGCTCCAAGGGCAGCCTGCTAGCCAGCTCGAGCTCGCGCGCATCGAACGCGAGCGCGAGCGCGAGCGGCGAGAGTGGGAAGAGCGCCGCGAGCGCGAGCGGCGAGAGTGGGAGGACGAGCGAGCTCGAGCTCGAGCCGCCGACGAGCGCCGCGCGGAGCGTGAGCGGCAAGAGGAAGCCGACAAGCGCCGGCGCGACGAGGAAGACCACCGCGCGCGCCTCCTCGCCGAGCGTCGACGGCATGAGGAGGAGCTGCGCAACGCGCGCGAGAACAGCGGCGGCGTGACGCCAGACGACCTGGAAGACATGTACGAGCGGCTCAAGACCGAGCTCACGGCCGAGATGCAGCGGCGCGAAAAAGGCATGCTCGAGCAAATCATGGACGTGGTGAAGATGATCGCGCCGGCTGTGCTGCCGCAGATTCAGGCCGCGATGGGCGCGGCTCGGCCGCGGCCAATCCCGCAGGTCATCACCTCGGCCCCGATCGCATCGCCGCCGGCGGCGCCGCCGGCGACAGGCACCTAAAACGGCGCCTCGTCGTCGTCGTCGTCGCTCTCGACCACTCCCTCGCGCTCGAGCTTCCGGAGCTCGCGGTTCTGGTGCTGCTCGGCGCGATGGATGAGCTCGTCGACGTTCTCCATCGCATCGTCGGCCGCAAACTCGTAGGGCGCCGTCCGGCCGCCCGAGGCCTTCGTGCGCCGGAAGTAGACCCAGGGCTCGCGCTTGAAGTCGCGCACCGCCTGCTCGATGGCGGCGCCCGGTAGGTCGGTGTGCTGCTGCAAGTGGTAGTCGAGGCTCTCCGCCTCTCGCTCGACGTCCTCGAGCTGGTGCATACGGCGGTCCCGCTGTGCCCTCCGCTGCGCCGGCGTCATGCGAGCGGTGCGCGCGCGCTGCTGCGCGCGCTTCTCGCGTGCTTCCTCTTGGAGCTTGGAAAGCTCCTCTTTGCACGGCGCGTCCGCCCACTGCCGAGCCTTCGTTCGGCGATCCTGTCGCTCGCTCGTACAGAGCTTGCTCCGCCGCACCGCACGCCACGCGGCGCGCGTCGGGTTCTGGCGGATGTCGACATCACGAGGGTTCGAGAGCAGACCTCGGATCGGCGCGTCCCACTTCTGCCCCGTCGTCTCCACCCACGCGAGGTAGCCGCCGGCGAGCACGACCAGGCCGCCGAGCAGCCACGGCCAGATTTTGGGCGCCGGCGGAACCGGTACGCGCGGCTTGTCCCTCGATGCGTTGAGCGGACCGCTGTACGCCGCGCGCACGTCGCCGGCGGTGAGGGTGCCGTCCTTGTTACGGTCCAGGCCCGCGTTCGAGTCGTACACCTTCTCGCCGGCGCGGCTGATGACGTGGTCGTCGGCAAGCCCGATCGCAGGCGGCCACAGAATCGCGAGCGACACATCCCGAGGCGCGATGTTCTTCCGGCTCTCTAGATACGCCTCGACGAAGGGGAGCTGTTCCTCGGCCGTCATCTTGACGAGCTCGGCCGTCGTCGTGCCGAGCTTCGCCGCTTCCGACGGAATCCACTGGATGAGCCCGGCCGCGTGCGGCGGGATCGGGTTCACGGCCGCGGGGTTGAACTTCGACTCGAGGGAGATGACGCCGGCGAGCGCGTCTGCGTGCTCCTGCGTCCACCCGAGGTGCTCCACGACGTCGGCGAGCCCTCGCAGGAACGCCGGCGACACAGTTTCGATTCCAGCGACCCCTGGGAAACTGTCGATGCTCACCGGAGGTCATCCCTTGCAGTTACGCCGAGCCGCCGCGCGGCTTCGTACGGGTGCTCTCCGATCATGACCGCCGGCCCGAGCGTCGTCTCGAGGTACCAGGGTCCCGTGCGCGAGGGGAGCGCCGCGCAAATGTGCGCTACGGTTCCATCGTCGCGACGAAAGCCCACAGACTGAACCTCGATGCCGACGGACCGCAGCAGCGCCAGCACGAGGCGCGTCTGGCAGTCGCAGTCGCCCCAGCGGATCGCCCATGTCGTCCATGCATCTTGGATCTGGTCGCCGGCCTCGCCGATGAACCGGACGCGGCTCGCTACCTGTAGCTGCACTTCGCTCGCGAGCTCGGGCCCCGAGACGGGCCCCGCGCGGTGGCGCCGCTCGGCCGCGACGTCGGCAATCGCTAGCGCGAGCTGGCGGATGCGCCCGTCGTACAGCGCATCTTCCCACGCCATGACGTCGACGAGCTCGGCGCGCGCCTGCTGGCTCGGACAGTCGACGGCGACGAACCCGCCCCGCTCCGGATCCGGACGCACCACGCACCCCGTTGAGGCAATCGCTGCCTCGATGGCTTCACGCGGTCCAGGCGGCCCCATCTTCTTCATGCGAACTTGTGAACGAGGTAGACGACGCCGCCGACGCTCGCGACGACGGCCAGGCCGATGT
>CALKVR010000560.1 GCA_938004815.1 uncultured Polyangiaceae bacterium
CCTCGTCTTGAGGGACATTGAGGAGAGGCTCTTGGTAGGGGCGCCCCTCCTCGTAGTGCCAGATCGCCGCGAACCACGGCGCCTCGGGGTGCCCGAACGCCGCAAGCGACACGCAGCGCCAAGGCTTGTTCAACGTGGTGTCGTTCCAGGCCGTCTGAAACGTGCCCCAATCCATCTGTGGGAGAAACAGCCAGGCACTCATGTTCGACCCCTCCCGTCCGGGGCCGCGCCGCGCGCGCCGCGCGTCGCGAACCCGAGAGCGTCAGTGAGACCGCCCGAGGAGGTCGAGCGAGAGCGAGAACGTCTGCGCCGCCCCCGCCGGCGTCGCGCCCTGCGACCACCGGATCGACACCTGGAGCTGCGGGCCGATCGTCGCGAGCGTGAGCCCGCTCACGTTGAAGAACGGCGCGCTCGCCGTCGCGAGGATCTGCGGCGCCGCGACCCGGCTCCCCACGAACACGATGCTCGGGTCGGTCGGATCGAGCGACACGTTGTCGACGAAGATGTTGAGGATCGCCGAGACGCTCCAGGAGCCCTTCGTGTGAAGCCGCGTGACGACGACGCCGCTCTTCCAGAGACGCGAGTCGATGCCGGTGGCCAGCACCACGTCTTGGTTCGTCGACGTCCGCCCGTCGAACGAAAAATCCGTCTTGGCGATGATGCGCTGCAGATCACCGCCCGCCTGGCGCGGCGACCCACGCAGAGCTGCGGACCTCACCCTGGCCTCCCGATGAGGTCGACCGAAATCGAGAACGTCTGAGCGGCGGCCGCAGCTGTGGCCTTCTGGTCGAAGACCAGGCGGACCCGGACCATCGGCCCGATGGCGCCGACGAACGGCACGACGCCGAGGTTCGGCGCCGTCGTCCCGGCGGCATACGAAACCGTCGCGAGAGGAGAGACCGTGTCGGCGAAGATCGTCTGCGGCTCCTCCGGCACGATCGAGATGTTCTCGACCAGGATGTCCGCGAGAGCCGTGGCAGAAAACGTGCCCTTCGCGTGCAGCCGCGCAACGAGCACGCCCGAAACCCAGTTGATCGTCGAGATCCCGGCGGCGAGAACCACCGACTGGATGCTGCCCGATGCGCGACCATCGAACGAAAAATCTGTCTTCGCGATCACGGGCACGCACCACTCGTCATCGTGCGCCCCGACGGACGATCCGTACGTCGCGAGCACGCGACCGCGATGCTGTTCCCAGCCAAGTCGGTTCAACATATCCACCTCCCTCGAGCGCATCGTGAGCTGCGCGTCCGGGCACAGTGAGGCTCGGATCGACCTCGGTCAACGAAGAGAATGAGCACCCTCGCCTGCGCGCCGTCGATTTGTGGGACAGCTGCCCCCCCCCAACGCACACGAGCGCACATTCATGACAGAACCGTTACATCATGGGTGCGGTCGCAGCTGATCGTTTCGTCGGCTACAGCCTCGGAGGTGGTCGAACCCCGCCACTCACACCTTAGCCACGGCGGTCGAAGCCCGAGGGCAACGCGTCGCTCGACGTCGACGTCCCCGGGCGCTCGCTCACTCTTCTTCGGCGTCGCCGACGTAGAGCTGGCCGCCGCCTTCGCGGAAGGCGGCCGCCTTCTCTTTCAGGCCCTGCTCGAGCGCGCTGTCGGCCTCGATGCCCTGGGCGTCGGCGTACTTGCGCACGTCTTCGGTGATCTTCATCGAGCAGAACTGGGGGCCGCACATCGAGCAAAAGTGCGCGGTCTTGGCCCCGGGCGCGGGCAAGGTCTCGTCGTGGAACTCGCGCGCCTTTTCCGGGTCGAGCGAGAGGTTGAACTGGTCCTCCCACCGGAACTCGAAGCGAGCCTTCGAGAGAGCGTCGTCGCGCGCCTGGGCGCCGGGGTGCCCCTTCGCGAGGTCGGCGGCGTGGGCCGCGATCTTGTAGGCGATGACGCCGTCGCGGACGTCTTCACGGTTGGGGAGGCCGAGGTGCTCCTTGGGCGTGACGTAGCAGAGCATCGCGGTGCCGAACCACCCGATCATGGCGGCGCCGATCGCGCTCGTGATGTGGTCGTAGCCCGGGGCGATATCGGTCACGAGCGGCCCGAGCGTGTAGAACGGCGCGCTCTTGCAGAGCTTGTCTTGTTTGTCGACGTTCTCTTTGATCTTGTTCATGGGCACGTGGCCCGGGCCCTCGATCATGACCTGGACGTCATGCTTCCAGGCGATGTCGGTGAGCTCGCCCAGGGTCTCGAGCT
This sequence comes from uncultured Polyangiaceae bacterium, assembly GCA_938004815.1. Lineage (GTDB taxonomy): Bacteria > Myxococcota_A > Polyangia > Polyangiales > Polyangiaceae > Xiheicaenibacterium. The sequence goes on from CALKVR010000560.1 coordinate 2,205, forward strand.
CGGCGAACTGGGCCGCGTCGTTGGCGTCGGCGATGCAGCCCGGGCGCAGGCCGTCGCCGAGGCTGAAGGAGACGTCGTACTTCTTCAGCACGGCGCAGATCTTCTCGAACTCGGTGTAGAGAAAGTTCTCTTTGTGGTGGTGCAGGCACCACTTGGCCATGATCGAGCCGCCGCGCGAGACGATGCCGGTGGTGCGATGGCGGGTGAGCGGCACGTAGCGGAGGAGCACGCCGGCGTGGATGGTGAAGTAGTCGACGCCCTGCTCGGCCTGCTCGTGGAGCGTCTCGAGGAACACGTCGATGGTCAGATCCTCGGGCTTGCCCTTCACCTTCTCGAGGGCCTGGTAGATCGGC
>CALKVR010000561.1 GCA_938004815.1 uncultured Polyangiaceae bacterium
AGGTAGCGCCCCCGCCACGCCCGAACGGCACGACGCATGCTGCTCATGGGACCGTTGGCTCGGTCCGAGCCCGAGGAGCGCGCGATCGTGCTATTCGACCCGACCGATGCCCGCGCCCATCGACCTCGCCGCCGAGCGTTCCCACGTGCGTCGCGCCGGTTGGGTCGCGCCGGGCCCGCAGCCGTTGGGCCCCCGCGGCCGCGACGAGCTCGCTCCCGCTGCCGACGAAGACCTGTCGTTTCTGACCGGCGACTTTCGCATCTTTCAGCTGCGCGACGGCCACCGCTGGTCGCTGGACGACTTCATGACCGCGTACGTCGCCCTCGAAGCGGCGCCCGAAGCGGCGCACGCGCTCGACCTCGGGTGCGGCATCGGCTCGGTCCTGCTCATGGTCGCGTGGGGCCTACCGAGCGCCTCGCTCGTCGGCGTCGAGGCGCAAGACGTGAGCATCGCGCTCGCGCGGCGATCGGTCGCCTACAACGGCGTCGAGGATCGGTGCGCGCTGCATCACGGCGATCTGCGCGACGAGACGCTCCTCCCCTCGGGCACCACGTTCGATCTCGTCACCGGCACGCCGCCATACATCCCGATCGGCAGCGGGCTCGTCTCGAGCCGGGCCCAACGCGGCCCGTGCTGCTTCGAGACCCGCGGGGGGATCGAGGACTACGCGGCGCGCGCAGCGCAGCTTCTCGCCCCCAACGGCGCGTTCGTCGCTTGCTACGGCGCGTATCCTGCGACCCGCGGCGAAGACGCGGTGCGCGCGGCGGGGCTCGAGCTGGTGCGTCGCGTCGACGTCGTCCCACGCGCGGGCAAACCCGTTCTCTTTCGTGTTCTGGTCGCGCGACGCGGCGCCGTCGTGGCCCCACGAGTGGATACGTTCGTGGTGCGGGACGCGGCGGGCGCGATCACCCCCGACATGCACCGCGCGCGCGAGCGGATGGGTCTGCCGCCGTGAGCGACGGTCACGCGCCGAGCACGGCAGCACCGTACCGCCCGAAGACTTCGTCGCACGTCACGATGGTCAACGACTCCTCGAGAGCCTGCGCGATCAGGAGCCGGTCGAAGGGATCACGGTGGTGCCAAGGCAGCGAGCGGACGCGCAGCGCCGCACCGAGCTCGACCGCGGTGACGTCGAACGACAGGCGACGCACCACCTCGACTACCCAGCTCTCGGCGGGGCTCGGCAGGACCAGCTTGCCGAGCGATTGCTTGATCGCAATCTCCCAACCGCTCACCGGACTGACGAGCACTTCGTTTGCGCCGTCCTCGATTGCAGAGCGCGCGGCTGCGCTCAGCTGATCGGGGCTGGACGCCGACCAGAGGAAGGCGTGGGTGTCGAGCAAGAGCCTCACGCTGGGTCGCCCTCGAAGCCGGCCGCCACATCCGCCGGCAGGGAGTCGAAGTCGGCGCCGATCTGGACCTGACCCTCGAACAGGCCGAGTCGGCGCTTCTTGGTGGCCTGTCGCCAAGGCGAGAGCACGGCGACGGGCTGGCCCGCGCGCGCGATGACGATGCGCTCGCCCGCTTCGACGTCCTCGAGCAGCTTGGATAGTTGCGACTTGGCTTCGTGGACGTTGACCTGGCGCATTGGGCTAATGTTAGCTAACCCGCGTCCGCGCGCTAGCGAGCTTTCTTGAGATCCTGCTTCACGGCCTCGCGGATCTGGCTCGACAGCGCGCGATCGTGCACGGCGCGACCGAGCGTCACCGCGCCGATGCAGGTCGCGAGGAACACGATCGCGTCTTCGCGCGTCCCGCCGAGCTTCTCTTTGATGCCGTCGAGCATCGACTCGACCCCGCGCTGAAACACCCTTTTCACCACCGGCTCGCTCCGGGCGACGTCGGGGCCGAGCGACGTGATGACGCAGCCGGTACCCGGGCTGTCGAGGTGCTTCTGCGAGAGGTAGCGGCCGGCGGCGTGCTCGGCCCATGCGTCGCCCTCTTCGGGCAGCGAGCCGAGCAGAGCCGTGCGCGCGTCGTCGAACGCGAGCCCGAGGGCCTCTGCGATCATCTCTGACTTGTCGGAGAAGTGCGCGTAGAAGCCGCCCCGGGTCAGGCCCGCGGCCGCCATGACCTCGTTGACGCTGGCGCCGTCGAGACCGCGCTCGCGCATCATCTTGGCGGCCTTGGAGAGGATGCGCGCGTGCGAGCGCTCGCGCCGCTCCTGGTGGCGGACCGGCTTGGCCTTGGCCGCCGAGGTTCGCTTTGGGCTCCGGGCACGAGAAACAGACGGCATTTCGAGGTCGGAGAATAGCCTGTTACGCTGCGCGCGTGGGGCCCGACTACCGCAAGCCAGCGACGTGGGCGCTCGGCACGTCGGTCGCCGGGAGATACCGGCTCGAAGCGCTCTTGGGAGCAGGCGGGTTCGGGGCCGTCTTTCGCGCGTTCGACCTGCACACGCAGACGCCGGTCGCGATCAAGCTCCTCACGCGCTCCGCCATGCTCCACCCCGACGCCGTCCCGCGCTTTCATCGCGAAGCCAGGCTGGCGATGAGCTTCCGACACCCGAGCACGGTCCGCGTGTTCGACTCCGGCGACGCCGGCGAGGGCACGCCTTACATCACCTTCGAGCTGCTCGAAGGGGTCTCGGTCGAGGAGCGCTTGGCCGCGGGCCCGATCCCCGTGGAGGAGGCGGTGGCGATCGCAAGCGCGGTGCTCGGCTCGCTCGAAGAGGCCCACGCCCACCACGTGATTCACCGCGACGTGAAGCCGGCCAACGTGTTTCTCTGTGCGAGCCCGCGCGGCGCCGTCAAGCTGCTCGACTTCGGCGTCGCGCAAGAGGCGCCGCCCGGCTCGTCGATGGAGAAGCTGACCCGCGAGGGCACGATGGTCGGCACCCCGGCGTACATGGCGCCCGAGCAGCTCGCAGGGCAGCCGGCGGGCCCCGGGACCGACTTCTTCGCCCTGGGCTTGGTGCTCGCCGAGATGATCCAGCGCGAGCCGGTCTACCAGGGCGATGCGCTGCCGATATGCCTGGCGAAGCTCAACGGACAGCCCCCCGTATTTCGGGCGAACACGATCCCGATCTCGCTGCTCGCCGTTCTGCGGCGCGCCACCGCGATCGACCTCCATGATCGATTCCGCACCGCGGACCAAATGCGCCAGGCCCTGATCGCGACCGGGCTGATGTCGGGTCGCGCGAGCGTCGCGCCTCCCCAGCCGCAATCCGGCAAGTTCGGCACGCAGGTGATGGAGCTGCCGCGCTCGTCGACGCCTCCCCGCGTGAGCGCGCTCGCGGCCACGTCCCCGCCGTCGATGAACACCCCGCTCGCCGTGGGCGCGGCGTTGCCCAGGGGCGGCTTCGGTGCGACGACGCCGCTCGGAGGCGAAAGCAGCCGCCGGATCAGCGCGCTCGCCGCCACCGCGCCGCCATCGATCGCCAACCCGCTCGCCGCGACCAACCCAGACGCGCCGCGTCCAGCCGGCAAGAACCCGCTCCTCGCCGCGACGGTCGACGATCCGGAGGCGGCGTCGGTCGCCTTCGCCGAGGCCTCGCGCCGATCCGCCGCGCTCCAAGCGCGCCGGGGCGCGCCAGCGTCGATCCCGCTCCCGCCGAGGAGCGCACACAAGAAGAGGTCGTCGTTCTGGACCATCGCCGCGCTGGTCGCTTTTGGTCTCATGGCCGCTGCCGGCATCGCGCTCTGGCTCCGCTTCCGGAGGGGAATGTGGTAGGACCACTTCGGCATGCCTACGGTCACCCCCGCCGGCTGGACGCTTCTGCTCTCCGCGCTCGCGACCGCGACCGCGACTGCTGGGTGCATCGGCGAGATCGGCGAGCCGAGCGGCCCCGCCTCGAGCGCCCTGTCGTGTGACGACGAAGGCGCCATTTTTCCCGGTCGCTCGCCGCTGAGGCGGCTGACCCGGTTCGAGTACAACAACACCGTCCGCGATCTGCTCGGTGACGACACCGAGCCCGCCAACGCCTTTCCCAGCGAGGAGCTCGGCAACGGGTTCGGCAACGACGCCGACGCGCAGTCGGTCTCGAGCCTGCTCGCCGAGACGTACAGCTCGGTCGCCGAAGCCGTCGCCCTGCGCGCGACGGCGTCGCCGGAGGCGCTCGGCCGGCTCGACCCTTGCGCCGCTTCGATCACGGCCGCGACGGACACGACCACCGAGCTCGCGTGTGCCACGAGCGCGATCGAGCGCCTCGCGATCGGAGCGTTTCGCCGACCGCTCGCCGACGGCGAGCTCGACGAGCTCGTCGCGTTGCAGCAGACGATCAGGCAAACCTCCGACTTTCCGACGAGCATCGCCGCCGTCATCGAGGCCGTGCTCCAGTCGCCGGACTTTCTCTACAAAGTCGAGCTCGGCGAGCCCGACCCGGACGGCTCCCGCTTTCGGCGTCCGACCGGCCACGAGATGGCGACCCGCCTCTCCTATTTTCTATGGGGGACCCAGCCGGACGAGGAGCTGCTCGAGGCAGCCGCGTCGGGCGAGCTCTCGACGAAAGAGGGCGTCTTTGCCCAAGCGAGCCGCCTCCTCGACGATCCGCGCTCGCGCCCGGTCGTGCGCTTCTTCTTCGACAACCTCCTCCCGATCAGCAACCTCTCTCGACTCGAGCGCGACGAGGAGCTGTTCCCGACCTTCTCGGCGCCGATCGGGGCGTTCATGCGCGAGGAGACACAGCGCTTCCTCGAGCACGAGATCTTCGAGGGCTCGGGCTCGTGGCGCGGCGCCCTGACGGCGCCGTACACCTTCGTCAACGGCCCACTCGCCGCTTTCTACGGGATCGAAGGCGTCGAGGGTGACGCGTTCCAGAAGGTGCCGCTCGACGGCACGCAGCGCGCCGGCCTCTTGCTGCAAGGCGGGATGCTCGCCGGGACGATCCACTCGAACACGACGAACCCCGTCACCCGCGGATCCTTCGTCGTCCAGAAGATCATGTGCTTCGAGATCCCGGCGCCGACAGGAGAGATCGCGGAGAAGGTCAAGCCACCGGACCCCTACTCGGGCGCGACGGCGCGCGAACGGTTTCTGCAGCACAGCGCCGACCCGACGTGCGCGGCGTGCCATCGCTTGATGGATCCGGTCGGGCTCGCGCTCGAGAATTTCGACCCGGTCGGGCTCTGGCGCGACACCGAAAATGGCGTGACCATCGATGCGAGCGGCGGCGTGCCCGGTACGGCGATCACCACCGCTGGCCCCGTCGAGCTGGTGACCGAGATCGCCAAGACAGAGTCCGTCGAGCTCTGCTTCGCCGACAATTGGCTCAACTTCGCGTATGGCCGCACCCTGGGCGCCGAAGACGAGTGCACGACCGAGCGCGTTCACCAGGCGTTCTTGGCCTCGGGTTCCGACGTCCGGGCGCTGCTCCTCGAGATCACGCAGACCGATGCGTTCCTCTACTTGCCCGAGAGAGAGGAGTAGACCGATGCGACCGTTCCGACTCGGCAGACGCGCGATGTTGCGGGGTGCGGGCAGCATCGCGATCGCCCTGCCCTGGCTCGAAGCGATGCGCGGCCCGGGCACGGCGGCGGCAGCGCCCGCGCTCGCGCAGCGTTTCCTCGCCGTCTACACCCCCGGGGGCAACGTGGTGAACAACGGCAGCGGCGAGAACCGCTGGCGCCCGACCGGCACCGAGAACGATTTCACCCTCAGCCCGATCCTGGCCCCGCTCGAGGCGATCAAGCACAAGCTGATCGTGATGGATGGGCTGAGCATGCACTCGGCCCAGGGCGAACAACACCAGGCCGGCATCATCGCCTGGCTGACGGGCACCACGCAGCAAGGGAACGGGTACTCGGGCGGGCCGTCGATCGATCAGGTCATCGCCGGCACCGTCTCGGTCGGCAAGCCGAAGAAGAGCATCGAGATGGCCGTGCGCTGGGGAACGGGCAAGTCGCACGGCCTCCTCCACCCGATCAACTCGGCGAACTTCGAAGACAACGCCGACCACAGCCCCATCCCGCCGCGCCTCGATCCGCAGCAAATCTTCACCGACTTGTTCGGCACCCTCGATCCGAACAACAGCGACGAGGCCAAGGCGCGCATCGAACGAAAAAAGTCGATCCTCGACTACGTCGACCGCCGCTACGCCGGCCTCGCTCAGAAGCTCGGGGCCGGCGACCGACAGAAGCTCGAGCAGCACCTCGAGAAGATCCGCGAGCTCGAGAAGGCGCTCGAGAGCGGGGTGGTGCCGAGCGCGATCTGCCAACTGCCCGAGCCCGTCGACACCTCGGACTACGACCCCGCCACGGGGCTCAATTCGTCCGACGACGGGTCGATCGTGAACACCACCACCGACGCGGCCATCCCCAAGGTAGGTCGTTTCATGATCGACATGATGGTGATGGCGCTCGCTTGCGACATCACCTCGGTCGGCACGCTCCAGTGGACCGACACCGAGGCGAAGCACACTTTCCCCTGGCTCGGCCTCAATCAGCACCACCACTTCTACCAACACGACGGCGGGTTCCGGCCCGAGGAGTGTGAGCAGATTTGTACGTGGTACTCCGGGCAGCACGCCTATCTGCTCCAAGAGCTCGACGCCGTGAGCCTCGGCGACCACACCCTGCTCGACGAGAGCGTCGTGTTCTTCGGCTCCGAGCTCGCCGACCCGCCGAGCCACAGCAAAGACGACATGCCGTTTCTGGTCGCCGGCGGCGGCGGCGGATTGCGCGGCGGGCGCTTCTTGCGCAACGACGCCCTCGCCGATCGGTCGCACAACAACCTCCTCTCCGGGATGCTGGGCCTGTTCGGGATCGACGCGCCGACGTTCGGCGACCCCCAATTTTGCTCGGCGCCGCTCTCCAACCTGAAATAGCCAAGGCTCCGACAGCGCTTGCGCATCGTCACCTGGAACATCAATTCGATCACGGCGCGGCTCGACTTCGTCCTCGATTACTTGAGGGCGCGCGAGCCCGACATCGTTTGCCTCCAAGAGCTCAAGGTCGATGACGACGGTTTTCCTCGCGCCGCCTTCGACGCCGCGGGGTACGCGGTCGCCACGCATGGTCAGAAGCAGTGGAACGGCGTGGGCGTCTTGGTACGCAAGGCGGCGGGGGGGCCGCCCGAGATCGTGCAGGCCGGGCTCGTCGGTCAGGAGGCCGCGGGCGGGCGCCTGCTCACCGTTCGCGCGCTGGGCCTGACGGTCACGTCGGTGTACGTCCCGAACGGCAAGTCGGTCCGCCACCCCGACTTCGATCTCAAGCTCGCGTGGCTCGACACCCTCGCCGGTTACACGCGCGCGCTCGGCAAGGACGGCAACGCCGTCATCGGCGGTGACTTCAACCTCTGCCCGAGCGATCTCGACACATGGGACCCCGCGCTCCACGCCGGGCACATCTTCCATACCGACGCCGAGCGAGCTCGGTTTCGAGCTCTCCTCGACCAGGGGTGGCACGACGTGTTTCGCGAGCAGGTGCCCGACGAACGGGTGTTCTCCTGGTGGGACTACCGAGCCGGCTGCTTTCACAAGAAGCAAGGCCTGCGCATCGACCTCCTCCTCGGCACCGCCGACGTCGCTGCGCGCGCGAGCGCGGCCAGCGTCGACCGCGACTTTCGCAAGAAGCGTGAGGGCCGGGTACCGAGCGATCACGCCCCGGTCTCCATCGAGCTGAATGATTGAGAGCGGCCATCGCGCCACTGCCGAACCGCTTGCGTGATCGGGCCACGAGTGCCATACGCTCGGTCATGCGAAACAAGCTCCTCCTCTCTGCGTTCGTGTTCGCAATGGGCTGCACCGAGACGAAGCAAGCGCCGGCCACGGCGGCGAGCGACGGCGCGGCGACGGGGGCGAGCAGCGGAGCCAAGGCGGGGAGCACGAAGACCGAGGGCACGAAGACCGAGGGCGCAAAGCCGGAGGGGGCGCAGGCCGCGGTCGGCAAGCCCGCACCCGACTTCAAGCTCAAGGACACCGACGGCAAAGAGGTCTCGCTCGCCTCCCTCAAGGGCAAGACCGTGGTGCTGGAGTGGTTCAACCCCGAGTGCCCCTTCGTGAAGAAGAGCCATGGCAAGGGCTCGCTCGCGGGCCTCGCCCCGAAGGTGACCGAGAAGGGCGTCGTCTGGCTCGCGATCAACTCGGGCGCGCCGGGCAAGCAGGGCGCCGGCGTCGACAAGAGCAAAGACGGCGCGGCCGCGCTCGGCGTCAAGAACCCGGTTCTGATCGACGAGTCGGGCGAGGTCGGCAAGCTCTACGGCGCCACCAACACCCCCCACATGTTCGTCATCGATCCGAGCGGCGTCCTCGTCTACGCAGGCGCGATCGACAACTCGCCCGACGCCGAGGGCGAGTCGCCCGAGGGCGGCACGCTCGTGAACTACGTCACCGAGGCGCTGGCCGCGATCGACGAGAAGCGCCCGGTCAAGGTGGCGAGCACCAAGGCGTACGGCTGCAGCGTCAAGTACTAGCAGGCATCTTGGGGGGGCTTCGCGGTACGCTGTGATCCGTGGACCTCGACCGCATGCTCGATCGGTGCAACGCCGGCCAATGGCGGCTCGACGACGTCGATTGGTCGCGGGCGCCGCGCGCGATGCCTCCGGACGAGGAGCGCAATGTCGTGCAGTACTTCACCGACATGGCGCAGATCGAGCGGCTCGCAGGCGCGCTCTTCGCCGAGCAGCGGCGCCGGGCCGAGGCCCCGACCCTGGCCGCCATCTTCTCGACGTTCGTGATCGACGAGGAGCGGCACGCCCAGGCGGCGGAGCGCCTCGCCGCGCACTTCGACACGAAGAAGCTCCAACGCTACGCGCCCAGCCCGAGCCTCGTCCGGTTTCGCCCGCGCTTTCTCGCGTCATTGCGCCACGTGTCGGCCGAGGTCGCGAACGCTTACATCATCGCGGGTGAGCTGCTGCTCGACATCGCGCTGCTCCGGTCCATCGACGACTACTTGAAAGACGACACGTGCCACGACGTCATGCGACTCATCAACCGTGACGAGTCGCGGCACGTCGCGATCGACTACTTCATGACCGACTACTACGGCTCACCGGCGTGGGCGCGCCGCCGAGCCGACGCCCCGCGGAAAACGCCGGCCGAGGCGCTGCGCGCGGCGTGGGCGTTCGCGGGGATGCTCCTCACCGCCAAGGCCTTCATCCGCGATGTATTCGTGGTGCCGATGTCTCGGGTCGACCCCGAGCGCCGGCGGATGCGCGAGGCCTTCAAGCGGATGCAGCTGATCGGCGCCAAGCCGGGCGTCGCGGCCCGTCCGTTCTCACGGTTCCTCCGGGCGATGAAGTTCCTCTACGCCTCGCCGCTCACCCACGCGACCCTCGGCCGCATCGCCGAGCGTCTGGTGGGTGTCCCCGGCGAGTACCTGCGCGACCTCTACACGAAAGAGGAGTGGGAGCGCGCCGCGGGGGCGAGCATGGACGAGCTCGCCGACGAAGCGCTCGCCGCCAAGTACGCCTGAGCAGGGGGGTCTTTTCGCGGCGAGCCGGCAGGGATAGAAGGCCGCGTGCTTCGCATTCCCACGACGCTGCTGGTGGTCGCGCTCGTCCTCGCAGGCGCGCACGCGCGCGCAGCCGACTTCGACGAGCAGGGCTACCTCGTGCCGGACCCGGGCGCGACCGCGTTCGAGGGCTTCTTGGCCCCGGTTCGTTACCTCCCCGACCAGCTCGAGATGGGGTGCGTCGCCGAGGGCTACGACGTCGTCACGGGCCCCGCGCTCGAGGGCGACACCTACTTGAACCTCCACGTCTCGGACGAATGCACCGAGCGCTTCTCGGTCGAGGTACCAGCAGTCCAGGCGTCGTATCGCGCCACCGTCTGGCTCCGCCATGGCGGCGTCGGCGCGCGGATGACCGTGAGCTACCCGGAGCGCACGGGCATCGCCTCCCTGAGCGCGCGCATGGCGCCCACCGGCCGGGCGACGAGCGACGGCTGGATCGAGCTCGCGTCGAACGATTTTCCCGTCGACGGCACCCAGATGCCGGTCGTGTACCTGCGCGTCGCCGACACCGTGTACGACGACGGCGTCGACATCGACGCGCTCGAGCTCGTTCCGTCCGGCGCGTTCTACGCACCGACGACGTGCAACGGCGTTCGCGACGCGGTCTGCGGCGACGAGGGCTTCTGCTACGGGGGCACCTGCCGGCTCGGCGGCCTCGGCGTGCCGCCGCTGCCGGCGGTCGAGATCCGCGACGAGGTGGTGACCTCGCTCCAGGACAAGCTCCTCCTCTTCTACGGCGGGCGAAAGACGCGGCTCGAAGATCTGCCCGTCGCGCTCGCGACGATGGAGCAGATGCGTGACGCCGAGACCGGGTGGGATTTTTGGCGCCTCTTCGGGCAGGCGAGCCGCGAGCTCCACGACTGGCATACGCGGGTCAGCACCGCCGTGCTCGAGGGCGGGTTCCCGGGGCGTATCAACGCTTGCTTCATCGAGGGCGAGGCCGACCTCACCCACGGCGTGTGGGCCAAACACCCCCTCTACGACGACATCCTCGTCTCCCACTCGGGCACCGACGGCCTGGGCCTCGTCGCCGGCGATCGGCTCGTGGCCGTCGACGGCGAGCACCCGATCGCGTGGGCGCGCAAGCTCATCGACGTGAACTGGAACTACCACGTCGCCACCGACTCGGCCTCGTTCGCCGACTTCGCCGAAGCCCTCGGCGGCAACACCGCCACCATCCTGCGCTACGCGCGCGAGATCACGATCATCCGGTGCGATCCGGCCACGCTGACGTGCAACGACGCCATCGAGACCATCGCCGTCAAGGACATCCCGTTCACCGACGTGGGCCCCGACGTCGACTGTGACAACCGGCCGAGCTACCACCTCGGCACCGCGTCGCCGTCATCGACCACCCACGCCGTCAACTACGGCTTCTTTCACGGGCGAATCGACGGCACCACCGAAGAAGAGGCGATCTACGGGATGGTCTGGGACACGCTCTACGGCGGCGGTGATCCCAACGGGTATGTAAACGGCAACATCAAGGCGCGCATCGCCGAATGGAAGGCGGGCGCACGCGGCGTCATCCTCGATCACCGCGCGGGCAATGGTGGCACGCTCGACGCGCCCGAGTACCTCACCGATCTGGTGCGGCCGCCCGAGATCGCGGCCGTCGTCCGCATGCCCATCGAGATCGCGGGCTTCGACGGCCCCGCCGACACGACCGAAGGGATCGCGCTCTTCAACGAGTCGAAGTTCACCGCGCCCTACAACGTCGGCGACGTGGCACACGATCCGAACCTCCCGGTCGCGCTCGTCCTTCACCGCGACGGCTCGGCGTCCGACTACCTGCCGCTCGGCATGAAGGGCGCCCCCAAGGTGAGGTTGTTCGGACCCGGGCCGACGGCGGGCGCGTTCTCCACGTTCATCCAGTTCGCCTACTGGGGCGGCATGAGCTTCCAGATCGCGTCGGGCGACACGATCACCAAGGACGGCGAGGCGATGATCGGCCGCGGCGTCCTCCCCGACGTCGTCGTCGACCAAAAGCAGAGCGATCTCTTGGCCGGGGTCGACACCATTCACGAGGCGGCGCTCGCTTGGGTGCGCCAGGAGCTCAAGCCGTGACCACCTCGCTGCGCTTCCGAGCTGCAGGGCCTCGTTCCCGCTCT
>CALKVR010000562.1 GCA_938004815.1 uncultured Polyangiaceae bacterium
CTGCTCTTTCACGGGAAACGATATGGCCGCCATTTCTCCCCCCCATCCCCCCTCCCTCCGTGAGGGGGGAGCCTTGCTGGTCACTGTCGGGTTTGCCGCGCTCGTGGCTTCGTCGTGCCGAAGCGAGATCGAGCGGCTTCCGCCGCAGCCGCCCACGCCCGAGTGCGTGGTGAACGCCGACTGCGAGGGGTTCGACGATCTCTGCCGCAACGTCAAATGCATCCCCGACGACGGCCAGGGTGGCGGCGGGGGCGACCAGCCGGGCGCGATCACGGTGGCGCGCAACGGCGTCTGCCGCGAGGTGAACCCGGTCGACTGCGACGACGGCGACATCTGCACGATCGACGCGTGCGACCCGGAGGACGGCACGTGCTCGTACGAGCCGGCGTCCAAGGACCTCGACGGCGACATGGTGAACGGCCCCCGCGAGGGCGCCAAGGCCGGCGATCCCGACAGCTGCGGCGACGACTGCGACGACACCAACCCCGAGGCCTACCCCGGCAACGACGAGGTCTGCGACGGCGCCGACAACGACTGCAACGGCATCGTCGATGACAATGCTGTCTTCATCCCCGAGGGGCTCGCGCCGGTACAGGTCTCGTCGGACGCGCTCGATCTCGCGGGCACCGGCGGCCTCGCCTTCAGCGGAACCACCTACGTCGCCACCTACTACGGCGTGGCCTCGGGGGGGATCAGCGCGTTCAAGAACGTCCTCGACGAGACGGGGCTGCCCACCGGCGAGAGCACGTTGACCGTGACCTCGAGCGACTCCGCGGGCGGGCCGATCGTGTGGACCGGCGATCGGTACGGGGTCCTCTGGCAGGACCGGCCCGAGAACGACTACGAGATCTACTTCCGCCTCCTCGACGAGACCGGCGGCACGGTCGTCACGGCCCCCGTCCAGGTCAGCGACGGCTTCCCCGACTTCAGCGTGAACCCCGACCTCGGCTGGACGGGCAACAACTTCATCGCCGTCTGGCAAGACCGGCGCGAGGGCGATCTCTTCGATATCTACGGGCAGATCATCGACGTCGACGGCAACCTGATCGGCGCCGACGTGAAGATGACCCAAGCCGGTAACCTCGGGAACGAGTCGCCGGTGATCGCCGCGAGCTCGCAAGGCATCGGCGTCGTCTGGAACCGCATCGCCGCGAGCGGCCCCTCGTTCATCCAGTTCCGCACCTTCGACTTCGAGCTCCAGCCCGTGTCCGACGTGGTCGAGCTGACCGACGGCTCGACCGAGGCCGTCTACCCGGTCGTCGCTTGGAACGACGGCGAGTACGTCATCGCCTGGTACGACAAGACCGCGAGCCCCAAGGGGATCTACGGCGCGGTGGTGAGCCCCGACGGCACGGTCGTCGTGCCCCCGCGCGCCCTCACCAACCCGGGCAGCGCCAACTCGCGCTACGTCACGCTCAAGGCGCTCGGCGACCGCGTGCTCCTCGTCTACGCCGACGATCGCGATCTCAACGTCGGCTACGAGGTCTACGCCCGCATGGTCACGAGCTCGCTCGACCCGCTCGGTGAAGAGCTGCGTGTCACCAACTCTCCAGGCGACAGCGTCTATCCCCGCCCGGCCTTCGGTCCCGACGGCGACGTCGGCATCCTCTTCCGCGACGACCGGCCCACCTCCCGCGGGGTCGAGCAGCGCGTCTGGTTCACGCGATTGGGCTGCAACGCCGGCGGGTAAGTGGCTCGTCTGGGGCGCCCCCCTCGCTTTTGCGTGGGGGGTTGGGGGGGTGAAATGAGGGCTAGAAACCCTCTGGAGCGGCATCGCGTGATTTTTTTCTCCATCGGTTAGCAACTGGCGGCGGCTCGTGTCGACAAGGTGGGTATGAGACCCATCCGAGCCACGCCACCGCGTAGCGCGAAGCTCTGCGCGGTTTGTTTCGTCTTCTTGGTTCCCTTCTCCGGCGCCGCGCTCGTCGCCCCGGGCTGCACGCCATCGTCGCAAGGCCTCTGTGACAAGGCATGCGACTGCGAGGACTGCGACGCCGGCGAGCACGCCGACTGCGTGGATGCCTTCGACGACCTCGAAGAGGACGCCAGCGACGAGGGCTGCGACGACGACTACCGCGCCTTCGTCGATTGTCTCGACCAAAAGATGGAGTGCGACGACGATCAGATCTCGCTCGAGCGATGCGAGGACGAGGGCGAGGAGCTCGCCGAGTGCCTGGACGAGCCCGTCCTCGGGCTCTCTTCGGCGGGGCGAAAGAGCGACGACCCGGACGATGTTCCGAGCGGCGGCACCGCCTGCGAAAGGATGAAGGCGTGCTGCGTGGCATCCGCGGCCGAGGCGATGGTCAGCTCGGCGTCCTGCGCCGGCTACGACAGCACGAGCCAAGCCGCCTGTGAGGCAGCGATCGAGGCCTACCAAACCGCACCCGACATCGAATTGCCGGCGGCGTGTCGGTTCTAGCCGAAGGGATGATGTGATGAGCTTCGACAGAAAGAAACGCACGCTGGCATTTCTCGCGCTCCTCGCCGCGTGCGGCCAGCAGACCTTCGGTGCGGACGACGACGGGAGCATCTTCGAC
>CALKVR010000563.1 GCA_938004815.1 uncultured Polyangiaceae bacterium
AACCTGGACGGCATCCCGCAGCAGTCGCAGATCGAGCGCGTCACCGGCGACATCCGCGACCCCGAGGCCGTGGCCAAGGCGTGCCGCGGCGTCGAGGTCGTGTTCCATCAGGGCGCGCTCGGCAGCGTGCCCAAGAGCGTCGAGCTCCCCGTCGAGAGCGACTCGTCGAACGTCGGCGGCACCGTCACCGTGCTCGACTGCGCCCGGCACGCGGGGGTGAAGCGCGTCCTCTTCGCGGCGTCGTCCGCGGCCTACGGCGAGACCGAAGAGCTGCCGAAGCGCGAGACGATCCACCCGCAGCCGCTCTCGCCCTACGCCGTCTCCAAGCTCGCGGGCGAGATGTACGGCAAGGTCTTCGCCGACTTGTATGGCGTCGAGACGCTCAGCCTCCGGTACTTCAACGTCTTCGGGCCGGCGCAGACGCCCGACGGCGCCTACGCCGCCGCGATCCCGCGTTTCCTCGACCGCGCCCTCTCCGGCCGGCCGATCGAGATCTACGGCGACGGCGAGCAGACCCGCGACTTCTGCTTCGTCAAGAACACGGTCTCCGCCAACCTCCTCGGCGCGAACACGTCGAAGCGCCTCACCGGTCAGGTCGCGAACATCGCGGGCGCCCGGCGTATCGCGCTGAACGAGCTCGTGCGCGAGATCGGGCGCGTTCTCGCCCCCGAGCTCGGCGACAAAAAGGTCGAGGTCGTCCACGCCGAGCCTCGCGCGGGTGACATCCGCCACTCGCTCGGCGACATTTCGGTCGCGCGCGATCTCCTCGGCTACGAGCCCTCGGTGAAGTGGGAGGACGGCATCGCCCCGACCGCGCGCTACCTCGCCATCCTCCGCAAGGACGGCCTGACGGCGGCCTCGCACGTGATGGCCGCGCTCTGGAACCAGAGCAAGTAGAGGCGGGGCGGCGGCGTGCGCAGCATGACGGGCTACGGGACGGCTTCGCGCTCCAGGCGCGCGGGCCGCGTCGTCGTCGAGGTCCGCTCCGTGAACGCGCGCACCCTAGACGTGCGGGTTCGTCTGCCCGAGTCGCTCGGCGACTCCTCGGTCTGGGCCGAGCAGATCGTCCGGCGGCGGCTGCGCCGCGGCCGCGTCGAGGTCTCGATACGTCTCGACGGCCCGGCGCTCTCGAGCGTCGAGATCGACGCCGACAAGGCCAGGAGCGCTCTCGAGGCGCTCACCAAGCTCGCGCGCGAGCAGGGCGTCGACGGCTCCGCGCTCGGCGTCGTGTTGGCGTCGGTGCCCGGCCTCTTCGTCGCGCCCCAGGGCCTCTTGACCGAGCTCCGCAGCTCGGCCGAAGAGGCGCTCTCCGAGGCGCTCGAAGCCTTGGACGCCGACCGCGCCCGCGAGGGCGGGGTCATGTCGGCCGAGCTGGCGCGGCGCGCGCAAGCGATCCGCGGCGCGATCGATCGCGCCAAGGAGCTCGCGACAGCGCTCCCGGCAGCTTACAAGCGTCGCCTCGAGGAGCGCCTCGCACGCGTCGACGTCGCGGTCGAGCCCGCGCGCCTCGAGGCCGAGCTCGTCCTCTTCGCCGACCGTTGCGACGTGAGCGAAGAGCTGTCGCGCCTCGACACCCACCTCGGACACCTCGAAGACGTCCTCGCCGGGCGCGCCGGCGCGCCCGAGGGGCGGCGCATCGAGTTCGTGCTCATCGAGCTTCTGCGCGAGGCGACCACCCTCGCCGCCAAGGCTCAGGACGCGACGATGAGCCGCGAGGTCGTCGAGATGAAGGTCGAGCTCGAGCGCATGCGGGAGCAGGTGCAAAATGTCGAGTAGCGACGGCGCCGCGGCCTCGGGCGACGAGTTCTTGCTGCTGATCCTCTCGTCGCCCTCGGGCGCGGGCAAGACGACGCTCTTCAACCGTCTGCGCGGCGAGTTTCCGCTGCTGCGTTTCAGCGTCTCGCACACCACCCGTAAGCCGCGCCCCACCGAGGTCGACGGCCGCGAATACCACTTCGTCGATCGCGACGCGTTCGAGGCGATGATCGCGCTCGATGCCTTCGCCGAGCACGCCGAGGTCCACGGCAACCTCTACGGCACGAGCAAGCGCGAGATCGAGCTCGCCCGCTCGGCCTCCGCCGACGGCGTGCTCTTCGACGTCGACTACCAGGGCGCGCGACAGATCAAGGCCACGTTCCCCGAAGCGATCGGGGTGTTCGTCCTGCCGCCGTCTCTCGCCGAGCTCGAGCGCCGCCTCCGCGGCCGCGGCACCGAAGACGCCGTCACCGCCGAGCGCCGCCTGAGCGCGGCCAAGGCCGAGATCGCCCACTATGGCTTTTTCGACTACGTCATCGTCAACGACGACATCGAGAGAGCCTACGGCAAGCTCCGCGGCATCCTCTTGGCCGAGCGCTGCCGCCGCCACCGCTGGGCGCGCCGGTGTGAAGACTTGCTCCTCGAGGCGCGCGGCGATCACGCCCCGCGCCCCCCGTCCGAAACCGAACCTCGCCCTCCCAAGGAGTCCACGTGACCACGCGCGCCCCCGTCCTCATCGTCGGTTCGATGGCCTTCGACGACCTCGAGCTCCCCTCGGGCAACCACCGCGACACCGTCGGCGGCTCGGCGACGTACGCGTCGTTCGCGGCGTCGACCTTCACGCAGGTGCGCACGGTCGCGGTCGTGGGCGATGATTTTCCGGCCGATGTGCTGAAGTCGCTCGAGGCCCGCGGCGTCGCGACCGGCGCGATCGAGCGCGCCAAGGGCAAGACGTTCCGCTGGGCCGGGCGGTACGACGCCGATCTCGTGGGGCGCACGACGCTCGACACCCAGCTGAACGTGTTCGCCGACTTTCAGCCCAAGATCCCCGCCGACTTCGCGGAGACGCCGATCGTCCTCCTGGGGAACATCCACCCGGCGCTCCAGGCGAGCGTGCTCGACGCGTGCAAGGCGCCGCGGCTCGTGCTCGTCGACACGATGAACTTCTGGATCACGGGCGAGCCCGAGAAGCTCAACACGCTGCTCTCTCGCGCCCACGTGCTCATCATCAACGACGAAGAGGCCCGGCAGCTCTCGGGCATCCACAACATCCGGCGCGCGGCGGCCGACATCCGCAAGCGGGGCCCGCACACGCTCATCATCAAGCGCGGCGAGCATGGCGCGCTGCTCTTCGACGACACGGGCATCTTCGCCGTGCCCGGCTTCCCTCTCGAAGAGGTCGTCGATCCGACGGGCGCGGGCGACAGCTTCGCCGGCGGGTTCATCGGGTACGTCGCCGCTCACCTCGACAAGCCGCGCGAGAGCACCCTGAGGAACGCGATGCTCTACGGCACCGCGACGGCCTCCTACTGCGTCGAGGGCGTGGGCACGAGCAAGATCCAGACGCTCGCGACGAGCGACATCGACGCGCGCGTCACCCAGATTCGAGCGTTGTTCGATCTGCCGCGTTGAGCGCGATCGGCGCCCCTTTGACCGCGAACGAACTTCAGCTAACGGTTAAGCCATGATTCACCGCGCCCTTGCTTGCCTGCCCCTCGCTGCCACCTTCGCCTTCTTCGCCTGCGGCGACGAGACGTCCGACGACGGGACGAGCCCCGCGGCGGGCTGTGAGGCGAGCGCCGGCTGCCCGTCGGTGGTGAGCGAGTGCATCGCGTTCGCCGACAACGCCTCGAAAGACAAGTTCGCGCTGCGCATCAGCCACTTGAGCATCAGCACGCCGACGGCGCTGACCGACCCCACGGTGTCGGCGCTGCTCGCCAAGGGCATCTTCTTGAACTACCCGCAGTGCACGGCCGCGACGGGCGACGCGATCTTCACCGGCGACGGCACGTTCTCGTGGATCTTGGAGTTCGACAAGGTGGGCGGCCAGCTCAAGACCGGCGGCGCCCGGCTCGAGACCGACCCGACGGCGGGGTACTGCTTCGTGAACGAGACGGTGGCGGGCTTCCCGGTGTCGCCCCTCGAGGTCGCGGTCCCCATCGGCGCCGATGGCGCGTTCGAGACGGCCACGACCAAGGCCGTCACGGTGCCGATCTACACCGACCCGACCGACGCCTCGAAGGTCATCATCCTGCCGCTGCGCGGCGTGCGGATCTTCGACGGCAAGGTCTCGGC
>CALKVR010000564.1 GCA_938004815.1 uncultured Polyangiaceae bacterium
CGCTTCTCGTCCTCCCCCCTCAACGCAGCTGAGGGGGGCCGGGGGGGTGAAAGCGCAGCAACAGCGCCACCCAGCGGCGTAACCTCGCCCAATTTCAGCAGACTGTTAGGGCATCGGGTGCGCGTCGAAGAACTCGAGCATCGCGGCCGACGCCGAGATGTCCATGTTGACGGTCCCGAGGGGGCCCGCCGACATGCCGCCGGGCCACTGGTGGCCGCCGCCGTCGAGGGTGCACAGCGTGACGCTCGCGTCGGCCTGGCAGCCGCCGTAGGTCTCGCAGAGCGCGTCGCCCATGTCGAAGGTAACGGTGGGCGTATCGCCGCAACCGTTGGTGTCGGACCAGAACGACGCGTTCTCGGGGGCCGAGACCGCGCCGCCGGCGCCGCCGCCGTTGTAGGGCACGATGAAGTCGCTCGTGCCGTGGAACTCGATCATGGGCACGGGGCGCGACGGGGTGCACGGGTCGAACGCGAGCGGGCCCGCGACGGGGCCGATCGCGGCGATGCGGTCCGAGAGCTCACAGGCAAGCCGGTTGGACAGCATGCCTCCGTTGGAGAAGCCGGCCGCGTACACGCGCTTCGGGTCGATGCAGTACGCAGCGTCCACGGCGTCGATCATCGCACCGACGAAGCCCACGTCATCGACGCCCTGCGTCGCCGCCGAGCCGCAACAGCTGCCCGCGTTCCAGCTGTTCGAGACCCCTTGTGCGTACACGACGACGTAGCCGGCCGCGTCGGCGGCGGGCGTCATCAGGGTCACGTTCTCGATTTGGTCGTTCGTCTGTGTGTAGCCGTGAAAGATCAACACGACAGGCATGCCGACAGAACCGTCATAACCGGGTGGCGCGTGCACGCGGAAATCGCGCGTGTCGCCGTCGTGGTCGACGGTGTAGTCCATGTCGCCTGCGGCCCCCGTCTTGCCCTGACACGTCACCCCGCCGCCGCTGCTCGAGCTCGTCTGGCCGGTCGAGCTCGACGTCGTCGTCGAGCCCGACGCCGACGAGCTCTGAGCGTCGGCGCCCGTCGATGACGCGACAGCAGCGCCGGTCGACGCCGACGCGCCACCGCCCGTCCCGGTGGCGCCCCCGTCGTCGGAGCACGCGAAGAGGAACACGACGCCCGACAACAGAACGCTGCGCATGGCCGAGAGACCTACTCCGGCTTCACGCGCGCGCGAAGCCTCGCCGGCAGCGCGCCGTCAGCGCCGGCTCGTAATCATGGACACGGCGCAGCCCAGTCGGTCGTCGGCGCGACGATGACGGCCTGCCCGGTCTTCATGAACGAATCCCAAAAGCAGGCGTACTGTCGCTTCACGTCGTCGCGGTGTGAGTAAATCGCGTGGGGGTCGTAGGGACCATCGGCGACGAACTGCACCGCCGCCCCGGTGTACGAGCCGCCTGCCTCGCTGGTCATGTTCTCTGCCACCGGGAACGGCAGCACGCCCCCGAGACCGGCAAGCTCGAGCGCGGTCTGCATCCCGGGCCACGCGCTGTCGCCCGCTTGGTGGTGGCCATACGCCAGCACGACGGCGTCGTAGACCGACGTGGGAAAGTATGAATCGTCTTTGCCGACGGGCTCGTAGATCGGGCGGACGGGGTGCCCCGGCAGCGGCTGCCGCGCGAGGCGCGGCATGTAGACGATCGGATCGGCCGGCTCGAGGCCCGCGGCGCCGATCGAGAGCGCGGGGTGCATGAACGTCGGCACGACCGACGTGCCGAGCACGAGGACGAGGAAGCCCGGGATCTGCCCGTCTCGAAGCTGGGTTTGACGGATGAAGTACGTCCAATGACCGCCGGCCCCGGTCGGGACGGCCGCGCCGAGGAGCGGCTCGGTCGCGCCGATCATGTTCGTGTACATACCGCCCATCGACTGGCCGGTGATCGCGAGCTTCGCCGGGTCGAAGCGGAACGCGGTCGCGCCCCCGGGCAGAGCGGCACCGCTGCACGCGGAGAGCAGCGCCGGTGGGATGCTCAGCTTGGAGATGGCCTCGACGAAGAGGCGCGCCTCGAGCGCGCCCTGACGGAACGTGTCGCGCATCGCCGCGAAGTTCTCGACGTTGAGGTACTCGTCCTCGGCCGCGCCCGGGAACCGCTCGGGGTTGAGCGGCATCGCGAAGCCCGCCATGGCGATGCCCTTGCTCGCGATCGGGAAAGCCGGCCCGATCGGCGTACCGGGCAGACCATCGTCGCCGACCGGGCGCACCATCGCGATGCTGAACCCACCCGAGCCGTGCACGTTGATCACGAGCGGGTAGCCGGCTGCGGGCATGGTGGTGCGCGGGATCGTGACGGCGACTGGCGCGACCTCGGTGCGCTGCTGCACTGGGACACCGGCGGCGTCGAAGACCAAGCGCCCGTCGGTGTCGAACGGCGGCGTGCCGCCCTGAAACTGCGGGAGCGAGACCGAGCCGCGCAGCACGCAGAGCTCGGGATGGACCTCCATCGCGTCGAAGGCGAGGCCGTCGATGGTGACGTCGTGAGCAGCGAGGACGCTGTCGCCGATGCGGGCGAGATCGGTGACGACGTCGCCGGTGGTGAACACCGTCGCCGCCGCGATACCGGCCGTGGGCTGGCCCGCCGACGCGAGCGCCTCGCGCAGCGGGGCGTAGACGGCCGCCGCTCGTTTCTCGTTCTCGGTCTGCCCGGCGCCGTCGAGCACCCGCTGAAAGACGGGGTTCTGGGCGGCCGGCTTGCCGTCGTCACCCGTCGCCGCGGTCGTGACGAGCGCGGCGTACGTCGTCGCGGGGCGAAGGACGAACCCGGGGCGAGGGGCGATCGAGACGACGTGCTCCGGCGTGTACGGGTCGGGCTGATGCGTCTGCACGACCACCGGGATGCGCTTGCCGCGATCGGGGGAATCAGGGTCGACGTCGACGAGGGCGAACGGCTCGCTCGGCCCCGCGAGGACGGTCTCCGGGTCGCGCGGCGAGAGCGGCAGCGTGAACCGAAAGTGCGCGACCGGGATCACCGAGAAGCCGAGGTTCTGCGACGCGTTCGCGACGAGCCCGACGACGGGCGGCGCCTGGGCGGGGTTGGGGAACCCGCGGAGATCCGGGCGGCCCTCCGCGTCGAGGCGCAAATCGTTGGGATACGGGAGCTGATAGAAGTTTTCGGGGTTGGTGAGGTCGGCCTCGGGGTCGAACACGAACATCGGCCCGGAAGGCCCAGGGGGCGTGCCCGTAGCGGCGTCATCGCCGCACCCCAGCGAAAGCCCCAAGACGAGCGCCATCTCCACGTAGTGGAGGGGGTACCGGGGGAGGAAGGAGCGGAGCGCGGCGCGAAGCAAGTTGCTACCTCACTGTCTCGGCAACGCCGTCACGCCGAGATCGTGCTGATGCTCGCGGGGAGGCGCTCGCGCAGCGTCTCGAGGACGATCACCGCCGTCTCTTCGACGGCGCGACCGGTCACGTCCACGACTGGGTAGTTGCGCTCGCGGAAGATGCCCTCGGCGTAGTCGAGCTCTTCACGGACGTGCTCGCGCATGCCGTAGTTCGTCTCGACCGGCATCCCCAGCTGCCGCAACCGCGCCTGGCGAATCTCGCAGAGCTGATCGATGCCGATGGTGAGGCCGACGACACGATCTTGCGGCGCCTCTTTCAGCTCGTAGGGGAGCGCAGCCCCGAGCACGAGGGGCAGGTTCGCGACCTTGAGCCCCCGCTGGGCGAGGAGGAGCGAGAGCGGCGTCTTGGAGGTGCGCGAAACCCCGACGAGGACGATGTCGGCCTTCTTGAAGTTGCGCGGATCTTTGCCGTCGTCGCTCTTGACCGCGAACTCGACGGCCTCGATGCGCCGGAAGTACTCTTCGGACAGGGGGAGCAGGGCGCTCGGCATCCCGATCGGCTCGCGACCGAGGAACGCCCCCAGCTTGCCGATGAGCGAGCCGATCACGTCGAGCGCGTCGACGCGTAGCTCGGCCGTCATCTGGTGGATGAACTCTCGCAGGTCGGGCGCGACGACGGTGAAGACGAGGAGAGCGCCCTCGCGCGCGGCCCGCTCGACGATCGGCCGCGCGACCTCTTGCGTGCGCACCCGAGTGTGAAGCCGTATCTGAGCGCCACTTTTGGGAAACTGCAGGAGGGCCGCGCGTACGACCTTCTCGGCCGTCTCGCCGGTCGAGTCGCTGAGGACGTCGATGTATTTGCCTTCTTCCACTTACCCCGAGCCTACCACCTTTGGTTTCGGTGGGGGCGGCTCACACGTCTTGCCCGGCCCCGAAGAAGCTCTTCAGCTTCTCCATGAAAGACGGCTCTGCCCGCGCGGGCTGGATCTTGTTGCCGAGGGCGTGCGCGAGCTCTTCGATGAGGCGCTTCTGCTCGGCGTCGACCTGACGCGGCACGTCGACCGTGATCTCGACCAGCTGATCACCCCGCCCGGCCATCATTCGCTTGGGCACCCCCTTGCCGCGGATCCGCAGCACAGTGCCGGGCTGCGTCCCGTGAGGGATTCGAAGCCGACCGCGGCCGTCGAGGGTCGGCACCTCGACGTCGCCTCCGAGCACCGCCTGCGGGAACGAGATGGGGAGCGAGCAGACGATGTCGTCACCGACGCGGCGAAATACCTCGTGGGGCTGGACGCGAATGATGAGCTCGAGGTCGCCGGCGGGGCGGTCGGCCCGCGCGTAGTTGCCGCCGCGCTCGACGAGACGGGTCGCGCCGTTCTCGACCCCGGCCGGGATCGTGATCTCGATCGTCCGCTCTTTCGGGACGACGCCGGGGCCGCGGCAAACCTTGCAAGGGTTGGTGATGATCCGCCCCGTGCCCTTGCACGGTGCGCACGTGCGCTCGATGGCGATGGGGAGCACGCCCTGCTGCACGCGCACGCGACCGCGACCCTTGCATGCCGCGCACGCCTCGGGCGAGCTGCCCTCGGCCGAGCCGTTGCCGCCGCACCCGGTGCACGGCTCGACGCGCTCGTAGGTGAGCTCTTTCGTGCAGCCGAAAGCGGCCTCTTCGAACGCGATCTTCACCTCTTTCTGGAGGGGCGGCGTCTGGCCGACCTTGATGCCGAGCACGCTCAGGAGGTCGCCGAAGATCCCGTCGATGTTGATCTCGGAGAAGTCGAAGTTCACCCCGCCCGGGAACGGCCCCGACGCGCCCGGCCGGCCGTCGCTCACGCCGAACCGATCGAACATCTCGCGCTTCTTCGGATCGCTGAGGATCTGGGGGGCGGCGTTGAGCTCCTTGAAGCGTTGGACCGCCGACGGGTCGCCCGGGTTCTTGTCAGGATGATGCTTCGCGGCGAGCTTGCGGAAGGCCGCCTTGATGTCGTCCTGGGTGGCCGACCGATCGACCCCGAGGACCGTGTACGGGTCTTTCAACGTTTTGCTCCGGCCGGAGGCCCTTCTCGTAGCACCGATCGGGGCGGGCCGTCAGGGGCGCTTGCCCGGCAAAAAGTCGGAAAAATGCGCGCCAAACACCGGGGCCTCGCCGGCGAGGCGAATCACCAGGTCGGCCATCTTGTCCACCACCCACGCGAACTTGTCGGGGCCGAGCGACGAGATGTCGAAGTCGGGCGCGCTGTTCATGTAGTCGATGGCGTAAGGCACGCCGTCCCGGATCGCGAACTCGACCGTGTTCATGTCGTAGCCCAGCGCGTCGCAGAGGAGCGTCGCCTCGCGCCGGACGCGCGCCTCGAGCTCGGGCGATAGCGGAGCCATCGTCTCGTGGGCTCGCCCGTATCGCTCGAAGTGGCCGAGGCGCGGGTCCCACAAAGCTGGCAAGACATCCTGACGACCGACGACGATGCAGCGGACGTACTGGGTCCACTCGATGCCCTCTTGCACGATCATCGTCTGCCGGCCGCTCTTGTCGTACGCGCGCCAGAGCTCCTCGAGGCTGGTCACGCGCGACACGTCCTTGAAGCCTCCGCCCCAGTGGGGCTTGATGAACATCGGAAACCCGAAGTCGCGCACCAGGCCCTCCCAGTCGAGCGGGTAGCCGAGGTTCGTGAGCGACGCGGCGCTCACGTCGTCGCCGTAAGCCTTGGAGGGGAGCACCGCCGTCTTGGGCACCGCGATCCCCAGTCGCCGGGCGAGGGCCGCGTTGAAGAGCTTGTCGTCGGCGATGCGCCAGAAGGGGTTGTTGACGACGCGCGCGCCCTCGAGCTGCGCGAGCTTGAGGACCGGCTGGTAGCAGGTGATATCGTGGGAGATGCGGTCGACGAGCACGTCGTAGCGCGGCGGGGCGTCGATGCGCGTGATGTCGAGCTTGGCGTACTCGCAGGCGACGCCTGTCTCCCGGCGGTTCACTTCGGCGACCAGCGCGTCGGGGAACGAACGCTCGCGACCAACGAGGATGCCGACGCGCTTCGAGGCGGACGAGGGGCTGACCATGGCGGCGCGAGGGTAGTACATCCTGCGCCGCCTCGCGGACTGTGGACGGGTCGTCCACGAAAACGGTGAAAAAAGACGCGGCATGAACGGTGCTACGTTCGCGCTCGTGCGGCCCGTCATCGCCCCGGGACCAGCGAATCGAACCTCGACTTGATTCGAGCATGAGCGCCTCGTCTAATACGCGGGTGACCGGTGGAGCCGACTCGCACGAATCCCGGGCGCGAGCCCGCATCGGGCAGGTCTTGCGCGGGAAATGGC
>CALKVR010000565.1 GCA_938004815.1 uncultured Polyangiaceae bacterium
GGTCAAGCTGCTCCGCGTCCTCCAGGAGCGAACGTTCGAGCGCGTGGGCGGCAACGAGTCGATCCAGGTCGACGTGCGCATCGTGTCGGCCTCGAACCGCGATCTCCTCCAGCGCGTCAAAGACGGCCTGTTTCGCGAGGATCTCTACTACCGGCTCAACGTCCTCACGATCCAGATCCCGCCGCTCCGCGAGCGCGCGAGCGACATCGTGCCCCTCGCGTCGTTCTTCTTGCGCCGCTACGCCGACGAGAACAACAAGCGCGTCGAAGGCATGAGCGACGAGGTGCTCGACGCGCTCACGCAGCACGTCTGGCCAGGCAACGTGCGCGAGCTCGAGAACGTCCTCGAGCGCGCGGTGGTCCTCTGCGACTCGCCCCGCCTCGAGCTCCGCCACCTGCCGGCGACCCTCGTACCTCGCGGCGCCGCACAAGAAGAGGCGCCGCGCATCCCGGGCGCGACGATCGGCGAGCTCGAGCGGTGGGCCATCCTCAAGACGCTCGAGGCCTGCCGCGGGTCCACGTCTCGCGCGGCGGCCATCCTCGGCATCAGCCCGCGCAAGATCCAGTACAAGCTGAGAGAGTACTCGGGCGACGAGACCGCACCGGCCTCGGCGCTCCGGGACGACGAGGTGTGACCCCTGCCGCTCGAGCTGCGGACGAGGAGTGTACGACGACGATGGCCTCTGTTGATTCACCCCCCGAGCCCCCCTCGACCGAGTCGAGGGGGGTGGAGAAGCTGATCGACGTACGGTCGCTCTCCAAGCGTTTCGCGATCGGCCTCCTCAGGCGCCGTCTGGTAGAAGCGGTGAAGGGCGTGACGTTCGACGTCCGGCGCGGCGAGATCTTCGGCTTCCTCGGCCCCAACGGCGCAGGCAAGACCACGACGATCAAGATGCTCACCGGGCTCATCGCGCCGAGCGGCGGTGAGGCGTACCTCTTCGGCAAGCGCGTGCCGCTCGTCGAGTCCCGCGAGCGGATCGGCTTCTTGCCCGAGAACCCCTACGTGTTTCCGTACCTCACGCCGCGCGAGTTCGTCGAGCTCTGCGGGCGGCTCTCGGGGATGGGCGGGTCCAAGCTCGCGAAGCGCACGATGGAGGTCCTCGAGATCGTCGGCATCGCCTATGCCGCCGATCGTCAGGTCCGACGCCTCTCCAAGGGCATGCTCCAGCGCACGGGGCTCGCGGCCGCGCTCGTGAGCGACCCCGAGATGCTCATCTTGGACGAGCCGATGAGCGGCCTCGACCCCGTCGGTCGTAAAGAGGTGCGTGACGTCATTTTTCGCGAGCGCGACGCGGGCCGGACCATCTTCTTTTCGACCCACATCCTCAGCGACGTCGAGTCGATGTGCGACCGCGTGACGATCCTGCGCCAGGGTGAGGTGGTCGTGAGCGGAGAGATCCGCTCGCTCCTGCGCGGCGAGGTGCTGCGCACCGAGATCACCCTCGCCGCCCTCGATGACGCCGCCAAGGCTGCGCTCGAGGGCGCCGGCCTCACCCTTCAAGAGCGGCCCGGCGTGTTCTTGATCGACGTCGAGGGCGAGGCCCGCGTCGACGAGGTGCTCGCCCTCGCGCTCGAGCACAAGGCCCGCGTCGTCGAGGTGTCGCCGAAGAAAGAGACCCTGGAAGATCTCTTCATGCGCCGCGCCCTCTGACGTCGTTGCCGCGCAGGTGCTGGCACCCGCCGCCTCTGTCGATTCACCCCCCCGGCCCCCCTCAGCTTCGCTAAGGGGGGAGCATGGATCTGGGCTTGAACGGCAAGGTGGCGCTCGTGACGGGGTCGAGCCGTGGGATCGGCCGCGCCATCGCGGCGTCGCTCGCGGCCGAGGGGGCGAGCGTCTTCGTCGTGGCCCGGGGCGAGGACGGCGTGCGCGAGACGGTCGAGGCGCTGCGGGGTCGCGGGGCGAACGCCGCGGGGGCTGCGTTCGATCTCGCCACGCTCGAGGGCTCCACGCGCGCGGTCGAGGCGGCGGTGCTCGCGTTCGGCGAGCTCGACGTCCTCGTCAACAACGCGGGCGGCAGCCTCGGGGTCGGCCCGTTCGACACCGCCGACGCCGACGCGTGGCGACGATCCGTCGATCTGAACTTGATGTCGGCGGTGTGGTGCAGCCAGGCCGCGCTCGCTCCGCTCGAGCGCGCGGGCGGCGGCGTGATCGTCAACGTGACGTCGATCTGCGGGCTCGAGTACTGCACGAGCGGGCCCTACACCGCGGCCAAGGGCGCGCTCGCTTCGCTCACCAAAGAGATGGGCGTCGATCTCGCCAAGAAAAAGATCCGCGTCGTGGCCGTCGCGCCCGGGTCCACGATGTTCCCCGGCGGCTCGTGGGATCGGCGGCGCATCGCCGACCCCGAGCGAATCGAAAAGATGATCGCGAGCGAGCTGCCCTGGGGCCGCTTCGGCACGCCTCGAGAGATCGCCGACGTGGTCACGTTCGCTTGCTCGGCGCGCGCGAGCTGGGTCACGGGGAGCACGATCGTCGTCGACGGCGCGCAGGGGCGGGCGGTGTAGCACGCGCCGTGTCCGCGCTGTGATCGTGCTCGCGCGCATGTAAGCGTGCCCGTGCGTGCCCACCTGAGATCGATCCTGCACGCTCCGAGCGTGCGACTCGCACGACGCGCGGGAAAGGCCCGCCGGTATGTGGGTTGCAGTCGAGGGTGTCATGAGCCTGTCTTCTCGGTTGCTTTCGGTGTCTTCTCTCGTGCTCGCTGCGTCGCTCGCCGGGTGCATACCCGTCGCGGCGTCGATGCCGACGTCGACCTGGCGTCCCGGCGAAGAGGCGGCGGCTTGCCGACCCGGGGCCTACGACGACGCGCAAGGGAGCGCGTGGTCGTCCTCGGCTCGACGCGCGGCGCACGCCAAGCTTCAGAACGGTGAGATCGTCGTCGTGAGCGCGCTCGGGTGCCGGGTCGACGTGCTGCAGCGCTGCCAGGTCGAAGACGAGGTTCGCCGCACCGATCTCGGCGGCGCGATCGCCTACGACCTCGCGGGGGCGACCGTCGGCGCAGCCGACCTCGAGGGCGCGTGCGAGGGCGCGACCCACGTCGTCGAGTCTGCGTCCGTCGACGAGCGTGGCCGGCTCGGGGAGGTCGCGCTCGCGCCGCTTTCGCTCGATGGCTTCGACCTCTCGGGGGCGTGGAAGGGGACGATGAGGCAGCCCGGCGGCCCCTACGAGATCTACGATCTCAGCTTCGAGCTCGTTCAGACCGGCAAGCGCGTCAGGGGCATGAGCGAGCTCAGCACCGCGGACGGCCGGCAGTGGGGGCGCATCGCGTTCGAGGGGCGCCTCGACGGCAACACGCTGTACTTCGCCGACACCGAGATCGTCGCCGACGATGTCGGCATCTTCCTCGAGTGGTGCATGAAGGGCGGCTACGCCGTCGTCGACCCCGTCGCGCGTTCGATGCACGGGCCGTGGCGCGCGTTCGCCTGTGCGCCTGGAACGGTCGAGCTGGAAAAGTCGAGCCCGCGCCCCGCCGCACCCGCAGCGCCGGCCGCGGCCGTCGCAGGCGGCTCGCCGATGGCAGCGGATCTCGAGCAGCCCTGGTGAGCTGCTCCAGCGGCCTCAGAACGCCCTGCCGAGAATCTTGTCGCGTATCCCCCAGGAGACCACGAGGTGCGGCGTGATCTGAAAGAGGCCGAGCTCGTGGTCGGGGCGGCCCTCGATCGTGGCGCCGAACCAGAACGGCGTCGGGAAAGAGCAGGCTCGCGGGGACGGCGACGGGCCCGAAGATGCCGGCGCGCATGGGCTCGTCGGCGCCGTCGAAGAAGACCTCGGTGATGCCCCCCGAAAACCCGGCGCCGAAGCCGTAGACGCCGAAGGCGTGGTAGCGGAGCTCGGCGACCGTGCCCGCGGTGTCCACGCGCCGGCCGTCGCCGTACGCGATCACGGAGAAGAGGTCGCCGTCGAACCAGAGATCGCCGGCGACGCGTGCGGCGAGAGCCAGACGAACGCCGCCTCCGCCGCCGACCGGGTAGGGTGAGCCCCCCGCGGTGCCGATCGTGACCGCGGGCGCGATGAACCCGATGTGGACCGCGTACTTCGTCTCGTCGTCCTCCGGACGCATGATCGAGAGGCACGGCTCCGGGTGGACGGAGAGGCACGGCTGGGGGCGCTCGGTCGGAAACTCGACCGTGACGATCTGACCGGCGACGACCTCGATCTCGCGGACGTTGGGGATCGCTTCGATGGGCGCGAGCTGAAAGCGGTGCCGTCCCGGCCGGAGACGGAGGCCTCGTCGTGCGGCCGCCGTCTCGACGGAGCGCCCGTCGACGAGGATTTCGGTTGCGGAGGCACCCGCGAAGACGCGCACGAGGCCGGTCCTGTTCTCGAGCGCGATCACCCGCTCCTGAAGCTCGGGATGCGCGCCGCCGCAGGCGAGCTCGGTCACGCCCGCGTCATGGGCCGCGTCGAGCTGATCGGCTTGCTCGAGCGCTTCCATCAGGAGCGCGGCGAGGCCGGGGCGAGGGGCGAGCGCGTACGCCCGCCGCAGGCGATCGATCGACGCCACGACGTCCCCGGAGAGCTTCCCGGCCTCGTCGACGAGGCGTCGCGCCTCGTCGAGCTCGGCGGATGTCGGCTCGCGCCGCGGCGGACACGGGGCGGCGATCTCGCCGGGCTGCGCCTCGGCCCGAGGCGCGACGCCCACCGTCGCCAGGACACCAGCGACCAGCGCCGCACGCCGCGCCAGGATCGCTCGCTTGTCTTCGGTGTGCTCTGCTGCGTCGATTCGCGAGGGGGGCCGGGGCGGTGAATCCATGGGTGAACCTCATCCAGCACGACGACTCGACTGCCTCGCCGCGACGATCGGCGCGAACAGCCCCACCGCGGTCGCGACCACGAAGAGGCCCGGCAATCCTACCCGACCGGCGATGAAGCCGCTGCCCACCAGCCCGGCGCCGCGGTTGACCCTCCTCGAGAGGCGTCGATTGGCGATGCGTTGCTCCCCCTGGATGACCCGGCTATCGCCTCGACGGATGAACAATGCGTGGGTCGGCCGCTTCGCGCTCGCATCAGCTCTCGTAGCCTGTTCGGGGGCGCCGACGGAGCCGGCTCCCACCGCGCGAGAGCAAACGGCTGGCATCTCGCCTGCGGCCGCCGACGTCGTGGCTCCGGTCATCGACACGAGCTGCAACGACACTTGCTGCCTATCGCTGCCGTTGTGGTCGGCGGGGATCGGCCGGTCCTCGGAGGCAGAAACGACGCAGGCTCGCGAGACCCTGAAGGCGGCGAACGCGAACGGTGGAGCGCCCGCCGTGCTGGCTCTGAGCCTCCGCGCATTGAGCGCATCCTCCGATCCGGCGGACGCGTCGCTCGCCGAGGCCCGCCTCTCGGACGAACGTCCCGCCGGGCCACTCCCTCGCGCCATGGTGGGGCAAGCCGCCCAGGCCTGTTACCTCGTCCGCTGGGAGCCCGGGACGGTCTCGAGCGAAGCGCTGTCGATGTTGTCGCGCATCCACGCCACGCCGTTCCGGCGGGTGACCGACTACCAGTCCTGGAAAGCCTCGGTGGGCGATATGGAGGCCTCGCCCGAGATCTGGGTCAAGCGACTCTCGGTGCAGACACCTCCACCGGCTGAGTCCGTTCGCCGCCTCCGAGCGAAGGGCGACGATCTCTTCGTGCGGGTGATGGCCGAGCTCTGCGGTCGCTCCGCATGCGGGATGGGCCCTGAAGTCGCCGCTGCGCTCGCGCACGTGCACAAGGCGGCGGGCGCGCTGGCCTGGCTCCGCGGAGAGAGCCTGCCCCCGACCGCGACCCCCAGCATCCGAACGTTCGTGCTCGAGCACGGCGACGCCATCTTCGACGCAGCCAGCGCGCCGGCGCTGCGCGAAGTACTGGCGACGGTCGACCTCCCGGAGCGCCACCGTGCAGCGTTGCACGTCCTGCTCGCGCACCTCGATCCGCCCGCCGCGAGGCGCCTTCGCGCTGCCGCGCTCGAGAGCTGCCCCGGCGCGCGCGACCTCGTGCTCCAGGACATCGCCGCCCGCGATCCGGGTGCGTGCGCCCAGGCTTGCGCACCCTTCTTCTTCAAAAAGGCGGGAGAGGTCGACGCGGAGACGCGCGCGGTGCTCCGGGGTCTGCGCACCGCAGGTGACGCTGGCAAACGCGCATTCCACCAGCTCGTCAGGCAGGGACAGATCGGCAAAGGCGACCACGTCGCGCTGGCGGATCTCGTCGAGACGGCGAGGGCACACGGCTGCGTCGGGCTCCCCCCCTCGGCGACACTGCGCCCCTACGCGGGAAAGAACGCCTCCCCCGCCGACGCCGAGCAGGTGCGTCAGGCCGCGTCGCGTGCCCAGGAAACGGCGATCCAAACGGTTCGCGGCTGCGCACGGACGAAGTGAGATGGCGAGCGCACCGACCTCGCCAAGGGGGGCCGAGGCGGTGAGCTCGTGGGTGAACCTCATCCAGCACGACGACTCGACTGCCTCGCCGCGACGATCGGCGCGAACAGCCCCACCGCGGTCGCGACCACGAAGAGGCCCGGCAATCCTACCCGACCGGCGATGAAGCCGCTGCCCACCAGCCCGGCGCCGGTGACGAGCACGAGCAAGCAGGCCTGCACGGTGTAGTCGGTCGCGCGCGAATCGTCGCGCGCCAGATCCATCATGCGAGCGAAGAGCACGGCGGTCGCGGCCCCGCCACACGCGTGCTCGACCACGGACGCGACGTGAAACCACGTGATCGGGAGCGGGCCGGTCGCGATCGTGGCGAGAGCCGCGTACATCGCGATCGCCGCCGTCTGAAGGGCAGCGAAGAGCACGAGGGCCCGCCCGCGCCCCAGGCGCTCGGCGATCGCAGCCCCGACGAGCGCGCCCGCGACGGCCGCCGCGCCGCCCACGAGCCCGCGCGTCACCGCGATGTCGCCCATCGACAGCCCCTGCTTCACGAACCAGCGCGTGACCATCCCCGCTGCGAGCGCGTCGCCGAGCTTGAAGCCGACGAGCAGGATCACGATGTCGCGAAAGTCGTGTCGCTTGGCGAAGCTCCCCAGCATCGAGATCGCGGGGGTCAGCGCCGCGCGAACCGGCGCCTCGCGTGCCGGCTCGCGCACGAAGAAGAGCGGGATGCTCGACGCGCCGAGCCACAGCATCCCGCCTCCGCCCGCGATCATCCCCGCCCGGTAGGCGCCGGTCTGGATGGCGCCGCCGCGCGCGCGCTCCGACGGCGCGAGCAGATCGATCGTCAGGCCGTCCGCGGCGATGTCCTGCGTCGCGCTCAGGAAGCTCACGAGGACGAACCCGACGAGGAGCGGCGCCAGCCGCTCGGCCGAGACGTCGGTCATGCCGAGCGCGACGAGCGCCACCACCGTCGCGAGCTGGAGCGGAAAGATCACGGCGCGGCGCGGCCCGAGGCGCGTGCCCTGGACCCGGTCGATCCATGGCGCCCACAGGAACTTCAAACCCCACGGCACCGCGAGGAGTGAGGACAGCCCCGCGATCTCGGGCGGGTGGTCCCGGTTGATGAGCGTCGGCACCGCGTGCGAGAAGAAGCCGAACGGCAGCCCTTGGGCGAAGTAGAGCAGCGCCAAGGCGGCGAGCCGGAGCACGGCGCGCATGGTACCCTGCGCGCTCGAACGTGCTCGATGATCTCTTGCAGCAGCTGGTCCTGCGCGGGCATCGCGGCATGGTCTTGGGGCTCGAGCGAACGGTCGCGGCCGCGCGTGCGCTCGGAGACCCTCAGCACCGCGTCGCTTGTCTCCACGTCGCGGGCACCAACGGCAAGGGGAGCGTCGCAGCCATGCTCGAGCGGATCGCGCGCGAAGCGGGGCTGCGAACGGGGCTCTACACGTCGCCCCACCTGGTTCGGTTCTCGGAGCGCATCCAGATCGACGGTGAGCCGATTGGTGACGACGCGTTCGCGAGCGCTCTCGGCCGTGTGCTCGGCGACGCGCCGGCCGAGCTGACGTTCTTCGAGACGCTCACCCTCGCCGCGTTCATCGCGTTCGAAGCGGCGAGGGTGGACGTGGCCGTGCTCGAGGTGGGCCTGGGCGGGCGGCTCGACGCCACCAACATCGTCGACCGACCTCTGGCGACGAGCATCGTCTCGATCACCGAGGGGCTCGATGGCCGCTGGCTCGAGCACGCGGATTTTCTGGGCTCGGGCGTCGCGACGATCGCGCGCGAGAAGGCGGGCATCGCAAAACGCGACGTGCCGCTCGTGCTCGGGCCGCTCGGGCCCGAGGCGCGCGCGGCCGTGATCGAGGCGGCGGCGGCGGCGGGCGCGCACCCCATCTGGGAGCTGCCGCGCGAGGAGGCGCTCCCCGACGCGCGCGTGTCGCGCATCGCGTTCGATCGCGCGGCGCGGCGCGTCACGCTCCCCTCGGGAGACGCCCGGGTGCTCGAGCCCCGGCTCGCCGGTGACCACCAGCTCGACAACGCGGTGGTCGCGGCCGTCACCGCTGGTCTCGGTCTTCGAGCCCCGTCGCTCGACGACGCGATCGCTCGCGGGATAGCGGCCACGGCGTGGCCCGGCCGGCTCGAGCGTTTCGTGTTCGAAGAGCGGCACGTCTGGCTCGATTGCGCGCACAACCTCGAGAGCGCGCGCGCTCTCGAACGGTCGCTTTCCGCCATCCTCGATCCAGCGCCAGCGTCGGTGCTCGTCTTCGGGGCGCTCGCCGACAAGCCCTGGGAGCCGGTCCTCGCGCTCCTCGCGCCTCGTTTTTCGGAGCGTGTCTACACGTCTCCGCCCGGCCGCGCGGCGGCGCCGCTCGACGGGCTCAGGCGCGTCGCGCCGGGCCTCGTCATCCCCGAGCCGCTCGACGCTTTTCGTGTGGCCGTTCGCGCCGTTCCGCCCGGCGGCGCGGTGCTCGTCACCGGCTCGATCTACCTGGTGGGGCGCGTCCGCTCGCTGCTCTCCGGGATCGCGCCCGATCCGGCCATGGGGCTCTGAGATCCCAGCCGAGGGGGTCCATTCCCCACGATCCGCGGCCT
>CALKVR010000566.1 GCA_938004815.1 uncultured Polyangiaceae bacterium
CATACGAGTTTTCTGCCTGTCTCGTGGGCTCGGAGATGTGTATAAGAGACAGGTCGTAGCGCATGAAAGGCGAAGGCTTTCAAAGGGTGGCACCACTCCGCAAGCCCCCTCCCCCAACGGCCAGGCTTCACCCGCCGCGAGGTTTGTGCCAAGAGCGCGCGCCATGAACCGAGCTCACTCGATGTGGTCCGCAGCGCTGGCCTCCGCCGTCCTCGGCGGCTCGATGTTCCTCTTCGCCTGCGGCGACGGCGGCGGCGGCGCCCCGACCGGCTCCGCCTCGGGCGCAAAGCCGGCCGGCTCGACCGCGGGCGCGGGCGCGAGCGCCAAGGCTTCGGCCAAGCCGTCTGCGGCGACGACGGCCGCCGCCTCTGGCTCGACCGCGACGGCCGACTCGGCCGCCGCCGGTGGCCCCGACGGGGCGTCGCCGCTCCCGGCGGATCTCGCCAAGCTGGTCGACGGCATCAAGGACGGCGCCGAGCTCAAGGATCCGAAGCTCGACGGCTTCTTCTTCACCGCGCCGAAGGGCGCGAAGCTCGACTCGGCCCCCGTGCCCGGCTCGTGGAGCACGATCACCGTCGATGGCGCGAAGCTCGCGTTCCTCGCTCACGCCGAGAGCGACGGCGGCGACGGCTGCCCCAAGCTCGCCGACATGAAGGCGAAAGCCAAGGGCGCGAAGGATCTGCTCAGCCAGAACGCGAAGCTCAAGCCGTGGGGCAAGAAGTCGCTCGGCGACGAGCTCGACTTCTGGATGTTCGAGCAAGACGGCAAGGCCGGCTTCTACGCAGTGAAGAAGTTCAACCTGAAAGACAAGACGACCTACTGCTGCGCTCCGGGCGAGCAAGCGGACGCCGAGGCGATGAAGCCCGTCGTCGACAAGGCCAAGGCCGAGGTCCTCGCCGGAGTCTGCTTGAGCCTCGTCTACAAGTTCTGAGCCGAGGGGTATCGTTGGGGGGGTGACGTCCCGGCAGGTGATCCGGCGGGCCCGCGTGGCAGCGATAGCGACGCTACTGGTCGCGGGCTTCGTCGGCGCGCCCCTGATCGAGATCGTCCCTGGGGTGAAGAGCCTGTTCGAGGCGATGCGGGGGCTCGTGTACCTCGGCCTCTTCGGCTTGGCGGGTACGATCGGTGGCATCGCTGCGAGCTTCACGCGAGCTCGCGAGGGCGTCGCCGGTCGAGCGCTTCTCGCCGGCGCCATCGTCGCTGCGCTCCCGCCTGTGATCGGGGGCTTGTGGGACGCAAGCCTCATGAGGGCGCTCGCGGCGCTGCTCACCGCGGGGTGGGGCGCGGCCCTCGCGGGGCCGACGGTTCCTCTCGCCGGTGCGGTGGTCGAGACGAAGAGCGCCCCCAGCCTCGACGCTCTCGATCGGGTATTCGCGATGGCAGGCGGGTTCTTGTTCTCGGTCAAGGTGCCCGAAGCGATCGTCGCCGCGCTCTTGAACGAGCGGCCGTCGGCGCTGATCTGCGGCGGGCTCGCCGCGGCGGGCGCCGCCGCGTTCGCGATCTTCCAGCGTCGGCGCGCCGCGCGCGCCGCGCGCGCCCGCGCGCTTCAGCGGAGCGACGACGACGCCGTCGAGCTGGTAGAAGAGGCCGATGCGGGCGACGAAGCGCCGCTGCTCTCGGGGACGGGCCGGTTGATCGCGTTGCGTCGCCGGGACGGCGCCGCGTATCGAGAAGGCACCCAGGCAGAGATTCTGGCCGTCCTCGCGCGGGAGCCGATCTGGCCTGCGCCTCGAGCGGACGCGACCCGCGTTCTGCGCGGTCTTTGCCTGGCCGGCTTCTTGGGTCTCGTGGCCTATGGCGTGGCGTTGGTCGGCATGTCGACCTGATGGCCGCGCGCACCGGCGGCGTGCGATGATCGGCATGTGCCGCTCGGGGCGGATGCCATCGACACGTGGGTCGCGGTGCTGTCAGGGGGCGGTCTCCTGCACGGCGAGCGCGAGGCAGCAGGCGTCGCGCTCGCGAGCCGCATCGTCGGCGAAGAGCGCCTGCGCGATCTGCGGGTTTGGCTCGAGGCGCGAACGGCCACCGATCTCGCCGAGCTCCGCACCGCCGCCATCATGCTCTGCATGTGGATGGCGGTGGCCGATCGAGTGATCGATCCGGCCGAGCGTGAGCTGCTCGGCGACATCGTTCGCACGAGCGGGCTCTCGCCGGCCGACGAGCAGCACGCGCTGGCCGTCCTCCAAGACGCGCTCGGCGACGTGCGCCGCTTGCCCCACGTGGAGACGCTGGCAGAAGAGCTCGATCACCCGGTGCTGCGCGAGCTGATGCTCGCGCTCGCTTGGTACGTGGCCAAGGCCGACGGCTTCGTCGACGCGCTCGAGCACTCGTCCTATGCGCGGCTGGCCGCCATTTTCGGCATCGAGCCCGACGTCGCGACTGCGATAACACACGTCTTGCGCTCGTGATCGAGGAGCCATCGCTTGCGATCGACGCCGCCTGCATAGCCGGTGAGCGAGCCGTCCGCACCGATCACCCGATGACACGGCACGAAGATCGAGAGCGGGTTCTTGCCGTTCGCGCGACCGATGGCGCGAGACGCGCGCGGCCGCCCGAGCTCGGCCGCGAGGCCGCCGTACGAACGCGTGGCCCCCGCCGGGATCGCGACCAGCGCGCGCCAGACCGCGCGCTCGAGCTCGGTCCCGGCCGCCGCGGTGGGCAGCTCGAGCACCGCGCCGAGATAGCCGGCGAAGTAGCGGTCGAGGAGCTCTGCGGCGCGGCCGAGGATCGGGCTGGGCGCCACGTCGTTCGCTATCGACGGCGGCGCGAACCGCTGCCCCTCGAAGTATGCGCCGACGAGCGCTCGATCGGTGGCGTAGAGGTGGAGAGGGCCGATGGGGGTGGCGACGATGCGTGTGGTGATCATGACAGCTCCGTTTTGTCGAGGGACAGCGCCCAGAGGTGGAACGCCGCATAGCCGCGCCACGGGCTCCACGCCCGCGCGCGCACTTCGGCCTGGCGTTCGGTGGTGACGTTCATCATGCGCTGGAGGACGAGGTCCCCGGCTGGAAACGCGTCCGGGTGCCGAAGCGCGCGAAGCGCGATGTACGACGACGTCCAGGGGCCGATGCCGGGGATGGCCTGGAGCTCGACGGCGGTGCGCTCGGGATCGGCACCCGGGGCGAGGTCGAGCGCGCCCGAAGCGACCGCGCGCGACAGCGCGAGGATCGGCGCCGCCGCGGGCCGGCCGATCCCGATCGCTTCGAGCTTCTTCTGGTCGAGCGCGGCGATCCTGGCCGGCAACGGGAAGAGGCGATCGGCGCCGCCGCCCAAGAGGGACGACGGAAGCGCTTCACCGAAGCTCGAGACGAACCGGCCCGCGAGGGTGCGCGCGCCCTTTACCGAGATGCGCTGGCCGAGGATCGCCCGTACGCCCAGCTCGTAGCCGTCGAACGAGCCCGCGACGCGGAGCCCGGGCCTGACCGCGAGCGATCGTGCGAGCAGCGGATCCGACGAGAGCATCGTCGCGATCAGCTCTGGGCGCGCGTCGAGATCGAATACCGACCTCAGCCGCGCCACGATCTGCGGCAGGACGGGGGCGAGCTCGACCGAGATCGACGCGTCGAGCGAGTGGACCGCCCGCCCTGGGCCGACCGTCACGACCCCGGCGTGCTCGCCGAGGCGGAGCGTGCGCCGGTAGACCCCTCCCGTCACCGTCTCGACGCCGTCGATCGCTCGCCCGGCCAGGAAGCCGAGCATGGCCTCGAGATCGAGCGGCGGGCGGTAGTCGAGGCGGAGCGTGATCGGCGCGCGCTCGGCGACGACCGGCCCGGCGGTGGCGCGGCGCACCTCGCCCGGCGGGCGGCCGAAGCGCTCGCGAAAGACGGCGTTGAACCGCCTCACGCTCGAGAACCCCGACGCGAACGCGACATCGGTGAGCGAGAGTCGCGTGTCGTGGAGCATTTGCTTGGCGAGGGCGAGGCGACGCGACTGCGCGAGCTCGATCGGCGATACGCCCAACTCGGCCTCCATCGCGCGCCTCAGGTGGCGCGCGGTGACACCGAGGTCGGTCGCCAGACCCTCGATCGAGCCGTCTTGGAGGTGACCGGCCTCGATCCGCCTCACCGCTTCGCGCACGAGCCGCGGCAAGGCATCGATAGATGCGCCGCCCGGCGCCAGCTCGGGCCGACAGCGAAAGCAGGCGCG
Source organism: uncultured Polyangiaceae bacterium (assembly GCA_938004815.1). GTDB lineage: Bacteria > Myxococcota_A > Polyangia > Polyangiales > Polyangiaceae > Xiheicaenibacterium. The sequence continues at coordinate 4,147 of CALKVR010000566.1, forward strand.
GTAGCCGGCTCGCTCGGCCTCGACCGGCCGCGCGTAGAACGTGCACCGATCACGGCGCGGGGTGCGCGCGGGGCAAATCGGGCGGCAGTAGACACCGGTCGTCGAGACCCCGACGTAAAACATCCCGTCGAAGCGCGCGTCGCGCGCCCGGATGGCGCGGTAGCAGGTGTCGGCGTCGAGCGACATGCGCCTGGTTTAACCCCCAGGCGCGGGCGCGTCTGGCCGGAAACGGACCTCAGGACGACGTGGCCGTGCGCACCTCACGAACGCCGATCTCGGGCGAGCGAGGTGTTTCGGCCGAACGAGGTGCGGCCACCGGCTCGGCGTCGGGCGATTTCCCGAAGAGGGGGTAGCGGTAGCGGCCGAGGCGCTGGTCGAGCAGCAGGCGAACCGCGAGCACCAGCCCCACGTCGTCGACCCAAGCGATCACCGGTGCGAGCGCCTCGGGCACGAGGTCGACGGGCGAAACGACGTACGCGATCACCGCCACCGCGAGGAAACGCCACCAGAAACCGGCGCCGCTGTCGCGAACGAGGCGCGAGAGCGCGAGGAGGTCACCGAGGAACGGGACCACCGAGACACCCTTTTTGCGGGGGACGACGGGATCGTTCACGAGTCATAAGATGATGCCGACTTCGCCGGTTTCAAGGGCGCGGATACGATGCGGCGGTTGCAAGCACGCCCCACTCCACCCCGCGCCGGGGCGCCCGAGCGGCCGCTCAGCGCAAAGGGCGCGATCCTCGCCGTGCTGGCGACGTTCTTGGCTGGGCAAACGCTGGGGGCCGCCGGCGTGATCGTCGCGGCGGTAGTGATCACCGTCGCCTCCGGCGGCCGGATCGGGTGGGCCTTTCACCACCTCGACGCGCTCGCGGCCACGCCGGGCTTCCTCGTGGTGGCGGGGGCCCTGGCGGGCGCGACGCTCGTCCTCTCCACGTGGCTCTGCCTCAGGATCGCGCGCGTGCCGTTCCGCGCCGGCGCCGCGCTGCGTGCTCCGCGCGCGTCGCACGTCGGCTGCGCGCTCCTGCTCGTGATGGCAGCCGGGCCCTTCGCCGATCTCGCGGTCCGCGGGTTTCGTGCGGCGTTTCCAGGCGTGACGCTCGGGCTCCTCGAGCAGATCGGCGACGCCGCGCGGGCCGAAGGGCCCGTCGTCGTGCTGCTCTTCGCGAGCGTGTCGCTCGTGCCAGGGTTCGCTGAAGAGATCTTCTTTCGCGGGGTGGTGCAGCGCTCGCTGACGGGTCGATACGGCACACCGATCGGCGTCGCCCTGGCCTCCGTGCTCTTCGGCGCGTTCCACGTCGACCCGCCTCAAGCGGTCGGCGCGGCCGTCCTCGGTGCCGCCCTCGGCTTCGTGGTCTGGCGAACCAAGAGCGTTTGGCCGGCCGTGGTCGCGCACGCCGCGAACAACGCGGTCGCCCTCTTCGCCGCGCGTGCCGGCGCCGATCCAGCGGCCGACATCGCGCTCGCCGAGCACCTCGTCGTCCTGGCCGTGTCGGGCTGTGTCTTCGCGGCGGCTGCGTGGCTCCTCGTTCGCGTGACGCCCGAGCTGGAGCCGGTAGCGTGACGAGCCGTCGCCCAACAGTGGTGCGCATCGCTTGGTTCGCTGTCTTTGCCGCTTTGCCGCTGGCCGCCGGGGGCGCAGAGCCGCCGCGCGCGACCTGCCCGGAAGGCATGGTGGTGCTCTCGGAGAGCGTGTGCGTCGACGCGTTCGAGGCGCACCTGGAGCGCGTCGGCGACCACGGCAAACCCGCGGGCGTCTTTCCGCCCAACGAAGCGCCGCTGAAGCGACGGGTTCGCGCCAGGAGCGCGAGAGGCACCCTGCCCCAGGCGTACATCAGCCAGGAGGAGGCCGCGTCCGCGTGCCGCGAGGCCGACAAGCGCCTCTGCACCGACGACGAGTGGCGGGCGGCCTGCAAGGGCCCGCTCGGGACGCCGTACCCCTATGGCGCGCGGCGGCACGCGGGCGCCTGCAACGATCGCGGGGTCGAACCGATCGCCGCGACGCTCGGCCGCCCCGCGACGAACGAGACATGGGGCTTCGACCCGATGAATGACCCGCGCCTGTACCTGGTGCCGGGCTCGGTGGCGCGGACGGGCCGCTTCGACCGCTGCGCGAGCGAGGTCGGCGCGCACGACATGGTGGGAAACCTCCACGAGTGGACGGCCGACCCCCAGGGTACGCTGCGCGGCGGCTACTATCTCGACACCGAGCGATTGGGTGAAGGATGCGACTACGCCGCCGTAGGCCACGACACGACGTACCGCGACTACTCCACCGGGTTCCGATGTTGCGCCGATCGTTGATGACGCTCGCGGTCGTCGGGGCGGGGTGCGGGGGCGCCGACGCCAACACGAGCCTTGCCACCGCGGGGCCGTCCGCGTCGGCCTCGCTGCCGGCGACGCCCAAGACGGGATTCGGCCGCTGGCCGGTGCAGTGGGACGTGAAGGCGGAGCCCGAGATCGACAGGATCGTCATCACCGACAAAGAGGTCGTCGCCTTCGGGCGCCGGTCGACGAGCGCCTACTCTCGGGCCGACGGGCACGTGCTGCGCACCACCCGGCGGGGCTGCATGGTGCTCGACGCGGCGGTCGAAAAGAACGGCGACTTCACGGTCGTGTGCCCGGGCGAGATCCGCTCGGTCGACAAGAAGACGCTCGACTACAAAGTGCTCCAGTCGTTCGACGAGTCGGCGGTCGCGGCGTCGTTCATGCCCGACACGCTCGCGATCGAGGTGCTGGCGCCGGGCGGCTCGATGGCGAAGAAGACGGGCCTCGGCGTGGAGATCGTGCTCTACGACCGCGCCACCAGAAAGCCCAAGCGCACCCTCCCTGCCGAGACGCACGCCCTCTCGCTCGCCGGCAGCGAGTCGGGGTTGCTCGTGGCCGTCTTTCAAAAAGGCGTGGAGCTCAACCAGGGCGACAGCTCGACGTGGCGGCCCTTCGTGCAGGGCAGCGCGCCGCTCGTCGCGGTCCCCTCGCCCGCCGGCAACCGCGTGTACCTCACGTCGAAGCCCTCCGAGACGATCGCCGTCGACGTCGCGACGGCCAAGGTCGTCCGCGCCTGGCGCGGGTTCACGCCCACCCGCGCGGCGTGGATCCGAGAAGAGGCGGTGGCGGCGGTCGGCTCGTTCGAGGGCATCCGCATCTTCGAGCTCGACGGGCAAGAGGTCGTCTCGCCGCACGAGGTGCCCTACCAGGCGATCACGGTGCCCCCCGACGGCAGCGCGCTGTGCGCGCACGCGGCGCAGACCACCGAGCTGAGCTGCTATTTCGACCGCTGAGCGCTGCCGGCTCGCCACGGCAGCTCGACCTTGCGATCTCGCGCTGCCGCGAGCGCGTCCTCGAGCGCCTTCCTCGCGGGCTCGGTGCGCAAGCACGCGAAGCAATCGTCCTGGTCTTTGGGCCCGCAGCCCGTCTCTACTCGGAGCCGTTCGAGGTGCGGCACCGCGCGCTCGTCGGCGCCGGCGGCGGCGCGAGCCAGGAGCGACGCAGCGCGCTCGCAGGCGCCCGCGGCTCGAAGGTCGATCGTGATGGCAAGCGCCTCGCTCACTTCGAGCCGATAGGTCGTGGAGCATGTCGGCGACGACGGGGTGCTCGAGCGACGCGAGGCCGGCGAGGAGCTCGGGCGCGACCTCGGGGTCGAGCGCGAGGCGGTAGGCGTAGGCCATCGTGCTCTTGTCCGAGAAGAGCCCCGGCTCACGCCGCAGGTCACCGACGAGGCGAGCCGCGTCGCGCCGCGCGAGCGCGGCGTGACCTGCCGCGATCGCGAGGGCCTCGTCGGGGTTGCGTGACGCGGCGGGGCGCATCTCGAGCGTCTTCAGCGCGTGCAGATCGCCCGATCGCGCCGCGTCGAGGAGCGACGGGGCCGCCGGCGCAGCGCCGCTCGGCGACGGGGGCGGGTCGAGCGCCGAGGGCGGCGCCGGCGGCGGCGCGGCCGGCGCGACCGGTAGTGGCGCCGCCGGTGCAGGCGTGTCCTGGGACGAGCCGAGGTAGAAACCGACCGCGCCCGCGAGCGCGGCCGCGCCGAGAACCAGCGCGATCGGTCGCCCGGCCTTCCCCACATCGCTCGTCTTCCCCACCTCGCTCACGGCGCGCCGGGAAGCGTTTGAGCGCAGCGAAAGCCGATCGCCGGATCGGGCTTGCCCTTGTCCGGGCGGCAGCGCGCGAGCGCGACCATCTCGGTCACCTCGAGCTCGGGATCGAGCCACGACGAGCCGCATGCGAGGCCGTCCGACGTCCATTCGGCGACGTTGCCGGCCATGTCGCGCAGCTCGAACGGCGCCTGCCGCGGCGGGAACGTTCCGACCTTGCACGTCCCCGTATGCCGCCAGCACGCCCAGACACGCAGATCGGTCGCGCTCGACCAGCGCTCGGCCGTCGAGCCCCACGGGTAGATTCGGCCGTCGGCGCCGCGCGCCCCGTACTCCCACTCGTCACGCGTGGGCAGGCGCTTGCCCGCGTGCTTGCAGAACGCGGCCGCTTGGGTGGCGCTCACGCAATTGACCGGGTGCGACCCGATGCTCTCGACGTTCCGCCCGCGGCTCTGGGCCGCGTAGTTGCAGTTGTGCTCGGCGTCCAAGCCCGCGGCGTCGCAAGCGCCCGCCTTCACGCACGCGGCGTACGCGTCGACCGTGACCTCGGTCGTGTCGAGCAAGAACGGGCCGACCTTCAGCTCTGGCCCCTCGCAGCTCACCGACCGCGCGTTTGGAAAGACACAGCGCGGCCGCGCGCCGCCGTCGACCCGCATCATCGCGGGCGGATCAGGCGGGGCCGACGCGCTCGGCTCG
>CALKVR010000567.1 GCA_938004815.1 uncultured Polyangiaceae bacterium
TCGTGGGGTCGCGCGCGACCAGCCTCTCGGCAGAGGTCGTGGAGCGACTCGTCGCGTACGACTGGCCGGGCAATGTTCGCGAGCTGCGCAGCGTCATCGAGCGCGCGGCCCTCCTCGAGCCCACGACACAGGTCGAATCGGCTTCTCTCCCGGCTGACATCCGAGGTGACGGCGAGCGTCCCGCTGTCACGGACGAGTACCTCGCCGAGCTCGACCTCCGCGATGCGCACGACCTCGCCCGCGACGAGATGAACCGGCGCTACCTGACCGTCATCCTCCGAAAGCACGCCGGTGATGTCACGGCAGCGGCGGCGGCAGCGGGTGTCGAGCGCGAGAGCATCTACCGACTGTTGCGAAAATACGGCCTCTCTGCCGGTGCCTACCGCGAGCAGCCTCTCTCTCGCAGGCGACGAACCGGCGAAGGCGACGAGTAGGCGCCCCGGCCGTCCCGGTCAGTGCGCGCCGTGCTTGGCCTTCTCGGCGCAGAGCGACACGCACCGAGCACGCTCCTTGTCGCAGCTCTCGGCGTCGCCGGCGTGGCCGATCTGGTGACACTTGCCCGCGTCGTCATCCCCGTGCCCGACGTCGTGGCAGGCTTTGGCCAGCTCCTCACAGCTGGCTGGGCCGCCGGCGTGCGCGTCGTGGGGGGTGGCGCCCCCGGTCTCCTCGGCGGTCGACGTCGCTTGCCCATCTGGAGCCCCAGGAGGCTCCTGCGGTCCCGAAGCACAAGCGACGAGCAAGACGGCGGCGCACGAGATGGTTCTCACGCCCTCCGTCTACTTCAGTCCCGTGGGCGATGCATGTGACCGCTGCGGTCCACTCCTCGGTGCTTCGACCGCGCGAGTGACCGCAACGGTTACTCGAACGGCGATGTCCTGCCGCGGGCGGCGCGCGGCGCCGCGCACGTAGCTTGCAGTGGGCAGCTGTATGAAGACTTGGCGTGTCTGGGTTTGCGTCGCGAGCATCGCCGTCAACGCTCCTGCCTGCGGGGACGATTCGAGCGGCGATGGCGGCTCGGGTGGCAGCGCCGCGTCGTCGACGAGCGCGAGCACCACGAGCTCGGTCAACTCGACCACCGGCTCCTCCAACGCCGCACCGCTCGCGCCCGTGCTCGACATGGTCGAGCCCATGCATGGCGCGTTGCACCTCTATTGGACCAATACCACCCCCGACTGCGACACGGTCACGGGCGAGCGGAGCGAAGACGGGGGCATGTTCACGCAGTTTTTCAGTGTGCCCGGGACGGTCGACAACGAGGCCGATGACGCCGCGACCGATGCGATGATCACGTACTCGTATCGCGTCCGCTGCGCCAAGGCTGGCCAGCAGTCGCCCTACTCGAACGAGGTGTCGGCGTCGCCGATGCCATGAGCCGGCTTGACCCAGTACTAGGCTTCTAGGCACACTTCCGAGATGGCTCGGACGACGAGCTTCACGCTCGGAGAGGATCTCGAACGGTTCGTCCGCGAGAAGGTCGACAGCGGAGCGTTTTCCTCCGCCAGCGAGGTCATGCGCGAAGCGCTGCGGCGCATGGCCGAAGAGGAGCGGAAAGAGCGAGAGCTGTTGGCCGCGCTCGACGCAGGCCTGGCCAGCCGTCGCGCCAAGCCCGGCGTCTGGGGGCGGCTCGACGCGAACGTTCGGCGCGCGCGGGCCAAACGCTGACCGGTGGTCCACTACACCCAGGCCGCCGAGAACGACCTCTTCGAGATCGGGGTCTACGCGTGGACGGAGTGGGGCGAAGAACAGTTCGTCAAGTACGTCGCCCTGCTCCGCGAAACGTGCGAGGACATCATCCCGCGCAAGCACCGGCTCGCTCGTTCCGTTCCGATGCGGCCCGAGCTCATACGGTGGCGATGCGAGCGGCACGTCATCTACTTCCGCAAGGTGGAGGACGGCTTCGAGATCGTCCGCATGCTTCATGACCGCATGCTGCCGTCGAAGCACCTTTGACCGGGCGCGTCGGGGCCCAGGCCCTTGCCGCGAACGCCGTTGCAGCCTCGTACCCCCGCGTCGCATGATGCGGCCGGTTTGAAGCACGGCATCGCTCCCAAGACCCTCGCGGCACAGGTCGTCAACACCGCGGGTTGGGCCCTCGATCTCGAGACGCCGGTCGGCCGATCCGTCGCTGCGCTCACCGTGCGCGGCGCCGACCGTATCGAGGCGGTCTGGCGCGAGCGTCCGCGCGATCTGGATTACTTCCGCCTCCTCCTCTCCGCACACTTTCTCACCGTCGCCACGTTCTGCCCCACCGACGTCGACGCTCGGATCCGCCACCACATCTGGGCGGAGATGGACGACCCCGGGGAGCTCGCGCGGGCCGTCGACATCGTCGACGAATTTGCAGCCCTCGATCCTCGTTGGGTCTCGGCCCGCGTCGTGACCGATGGGGCGGCCGACGCGCCGCGGGAGAAGACGCTCTCCGGGCACGACGGCGAGTGGTTCAGCGTTCGGGCCGGCGCGCTCGGTCAAGCCCTCGCCCTCGGCTCGCCCGCGGCCGACGTCGCGGCGCACCTCGAGGCTGCGATCGAAGACGAGCTCGCGCGGGAGGCGGCCATGTTCGAGGCGCGCCTCGCGAGCGGCGACATGGTCGAGACGCTCTCGGCCGCGACCGTGCTCGCTCACAACGTCGGTGACCTCTCGCGCGTGGTCGAAGCGTGGCCCAAGGGCGTGGGCGAGTCGCAGCGGCGCTACGCGCGGCTCGGCCACACCCCGGATCGAGCGCGCTTCAATGGCTCGTTCTATGCGGCCGGCGCCATCAACAAGGCGATCATGGCGATCGAGAACCATCGCTTTCTCGCGTTGCGTGAGGCGCGGGTGCTGCGGGGCGCGCGGCACCTGCTCTTGCCGATCGGCCCGTTCTTCTACGACTGGGGCAAGCACATCGCGCGCGCGCTCGAGACCGAGAAGGAGCGCGGCCAGGTGCTCGGGGCCCTCGTCGAGACGCACCTGTCGCGCAAAGAGCAGCAGGGGGTGCTCCGCGCCATCGCGGGCCTCGCCGAGGCCAACGTCGGGTCGTGGGACGACGTCATCGCGTGCATGCCGGCGCGGCTTCGCAAGATCGCGACGACGGGCGACGTACAGGCCGCCATCAAGACCCCCGAGCGGGCGTTCCTCGCTCGGCTCGAGAACCGCTTCCGCGCCGCGGTCAAAGAAGCGACGAGCGCCCGCTGACATGTCGCGCGTTCCGGCTCCTCTCGGCGATTCGCACAACTTCGGTCGGCGCGTGACCGAGCGCGACGGCGTGATCGTGAAGCCGCGGACGCTCCTCTGGGAGTGGCTGCTGCTCGCAGCCGAGAGCCCGCTTCGCACCACGCTGGCGGCGATCGGGCCAGACGTCTTCGACTTTCTCCCGAGCCTCGGGTTCACGTCCCACGACGCGCGCACGGGCGGCGAGGTGACGCGGCCCGCGCTCGATCCGCTGCCGCCCGCCGTGGACACGGCGCGCCTCGCGCACCTGACGGGGCGGGCGATCGCGCTCTATTCGTGGCTCGGGCTCTCCGACCTCCATTGGGAGAACCTGGTGCTCGGTGCGGATGCGGGGCGCATCGTGCTGGCCCCGCTCGATGTGGAAATGATCCTCGACGATCTGGAGCTCCCGACCCAGACCAAGCTCTTGCCGGAGCCAGACGAGGACATCGTCGACGTCTGCCGGCACGCGTGCGGGGTCCGTCGGGTGCTGCCGTTTCTCGGCAAGCCGATCGAGCCCGCGGCGCTCGTCGCGATGGTGGCGGGCTACCGGCGCGCGCTCGGCCTCCTCGACAAGCACGCGCCCGCGATCGCAGCCTTGTTCAAGAGTCTCCCGAGCCTGGGGGCGACGCCGATTCGAGTGCTGCTCCGCGGCACCGGCGACTACGTGGGCGAATCAGGCGAGGAGCTGTGGCCACCGCTGCTCGACGCCGAAGAAGAGCAGCTCGAGCGGGGCGACATCCCCTACTTCTTTCGGCTCTACGGTCGGTCCGAGATCCGCTACTTCACCGACGAGTCGCTATCCGAGTCCGAGGCGCTCCCGCTCGAGGGCGACGTGCCCAAGCTCGAGCCGCTGCTCGCGGTGGCGAGAGACCTGCGCTCGCCGCGCCGCAAGTCGCTGCGTGAGGAGGGGCTCTTCGCGTTGATCGGCGCGTTCGATCACCGTTCGTTCAAGGGGCGCTACGCGTTCGAAGACGTGGCGATCACGTTCCGCGGCCGGACCCTGATCGCGGAGCTCGGGCGCGAAGAGCTCGAGACCGATCGCGATCTCGGGCGTTTCGTAGCAAGCGTGTATTTACCCTGCACGTGCGGCGAAACGCGCGCGGTGTTCGTTCCCGCAGTCACGATGTGCGATGCTGCCGCCCGTGGATCTCGAGGTCTGTGAGACGTGTCGCCGTCCGAAGGTCGGGTGCGTGTGTGATCGCATCGTCTCGTTCGAGACGGCGCGACGCGTCCTGATCTTGCAGCACCCGCAGGAGAAGGACGCCGTCCTCGGGTCGGCGCAGATCCTCACCGCGAGCCTGCCTCGGGCCAAGCTGGTGATCGGTCTCTCGTGGCCGAACTTTGCGGCGGCGCTCGGTGAAGAGGACGCGAGCCCCAAGAAGTGGGCGGTGCTCTTTCCCGACAAGGAGGCCGAGGGCGACGGCGCGGTCGGGCGGGGCGGCAAGATCGTCGACCCGAGCGAGCTCGAGGGGATCGTGGTGCTCGACGGCACCTGGTCCAAGGCAAAGACGTTGTGGTGGCGCAACCCGTGGCTCCTCAAGCTGAACCGGCTGACCATCACCCCGAGCGAGCCCTCGATCTACGGGCGCCTGCGTCTCGAGCCGAAGCGCGAGTACGTCTCGACCCTCGAGTCTGTCGCGGCCGCGCTCACGCTGTGCGGTGAGCCGCCCGAGGTCGAGGCGGGGTTGAAGCGCGTGTTCCGGACCTTGGTGCAGCGCGTTCGGGACGCGAAGATCATTCCACCGCCTGCCCGCCGCCCGCCCGGGCGCCGGCCCACGGGGCGGCGAAAAGCACCAGCCACCTAGAAGGCGTCGTAGCCGAGGGCAACCGTCGGGGCGATGCCGACCTTGTCGTCGTAGAAGTCGACGTGACCGTCGAACGCGAGCGTGAACGCGTGGCGCCGGCCCGGGCGCTTGCTGCCGAAGGCGAAGCCGGTGCGTAGGCGCGCAGCGATGAAGTAGGCGCCGCCGAAGAAGTCGCCGTCGTCGCCGATGCCGGCGGCGGCAAACACCTCGGGCCCGGCGCCGATGAACCAGAGATCGCCGAGACAGAGCTCGGGCACGACGCCGACCGAGACGCGCGCCACCGCGCCGTCGGTGCTGGCGCCCATCTGGAAGCCGGGCGTCGCGTAGATGCCGAACTCGTCGATGATCTGCGCGCCGAGGCGACCCTGGATCCCGAACAGGCCGAGGCCGGTGTCCTCGATGACGTAGCCGCCGATCTGGGCGCTCACGCCGCCGCGGAACCGCGCGCGATCCTCGTGGACGCGCGTGGGGCGGCCCTTGCCCGTCGGCCCCGGCGGCGGCTTGGGAAAGCGCGACCGCACGATCACCTCGGTCTCTTCCTCTTCTTCCTCTTCTTCAGACTCGTCGTCGGCCGCGACGGCTGGCTCGTCGTTGGCCGCCGGCTCGTCGGCGGCCTCGACCTCGTCGTCGGCGAATGCCGCGGTCGGAGCGAGCAGGAGCGCGGTGGCCACGACGACGGTTCCCCACCGCTGCGCGGGGGATCGTGAAGAGGTTTCGGCGGCCATGACCATGATCCTACGAAGACAGCTTACCGCTTCACCCCGAGGCCGCCCAAACAGAGCTGTTTTTCGGCGCTGATCGGCCGCGCAGCCGGTCGGCAAGGGTCTCGCCTTAGGCTCGGTCGACGTCTACTTCGCGTCGCACGCAGCGATGCACTGGTAGCTGGCATCGAGCGACTTCTTGGTGCATTCGGCGTGAGCCTTGGCGCTGGCCTCGTCTTGCCCGTCGGGGGCGGGGCCGCATGCCTTGGCGGCCTCCTGTTGGGTCTTGTTGCAGGCGTCCATGCATGCCGACTTATCCCCGCACGCGACGACCGCTGCTGCGAGCAGCGCCAGAATCCCCACTCTCGTCATTCTGCTCTCCTACTCTTCCGGCCGCGCGGCCACAACGATGGTCGGGAGCCTACTCCCGAAACAATCAGCTCTTCGTGAACAGGCGCTCGAGCTCGCGCAGCTCGTCGCGGACAGCCCGGCCGTCGTTGCTCTCGGGATCCAATTTGGCGGCGAGGTCTTGGAGGACTCCCCTCTGCGCGACCAGCTTCTCGCGCTTCACGGCGAGATCGTTGCGCGCCGTCGCGAGGTTCTTCTGCGTATTGCGGAGCGTCGACTCGAGCTGCGAGAGCCCCTCGGCGTCGACGCCGCCGTCGGCCCCCCGCGCGCGCCCCACGAGAGCGCGGTCGTTGGCTTCGTCGCCCTCGAGCGCCTTGACCCGTTCGTGCGCGCTCGCGAACTCGCTGCGCGCTGCGGCGCGTTGCGTCCGGTCGGCGGCCGCGCCGTCTGCCTGAGCCGCGCGATCCTGGGCCGACGCCCAAGCAGCGGCGTTCTGGCGCTCGAGTCGCTCCTGGTCGGATTCACAAGCCGACACAATGGCCGCCAAACCGACCAGCGGAGCGAGTCTCATCCTGAACATGACGCGCGATCTCGAGCTTCGGAGAGCGCCTCGAGGCGTCACTCGAAGGGCTTCGCGCGCGCCGTCGCCTCTTCGGTCAGTTTCTTCAGATCTTCGGCCTTCTTGGGCTTGAGCGAGATCTCGGAGCCGCCGTCGACGTCTTTGGCGGTGATGTCGGCGTTCTCGAGGACGGAGGGGCAGCGACCCTCTTTGCCGCCGCCGGCGCCGGTGCCCGCGTGTTCCTTGCCCGTGCCCTCGTGCTTGGTCTCGGCGCTCTTCTTGGCGCGGTCACGGATGTCCTTCACCACCGCCTCGTTCTTGGCGTCTTTGGCGACCACGGTGACGACGATGGAGCCGCCCGCCTCTTTCACGGTCGTCTTGCTGTCCTTTACCGCGCTCGGGCAATTCTGCATCTTGCGATCGCCGCCGTCGCCGGTCTCGAGCGCGGCCAGCCGCTCCTTGGCCTCGCGGCGGAGCCAGTCGAGCTCGGCTGCGTCCTTGGCCGTCACCGTAAACTTCGAGCCGCCCTCGACGTCCTCGACCTTCACGTCGGTGCCGCCGAGCACGATCGGACAGCGCCCCATCACGCCGCCGCCGCCGCCCTGGCCCGAGTGCTGCGGCTTCGTCGACTCGCCTTTGGCGCGCTCGGCGGTCGTCTTGGCGCGACCGCGGATCTCCTCGGTGACCTTTGCGTCCGCCGCGGTCACGACGATCTCGACGCCCTTGTCGATGTCTTTGATCTCGGTCTTTGCTCCCTGCACCGCCGCCGAGCAGTGGCTCATCCCGCCGCGCTCCTCGGGGCCGGCGCTCGTCGCAGCCGAGGCCGACGACTTCACCGGCGTCGACGCGGCCGGCTTCGCCGACGTCGCCGGACCAGGCTTCGCGGCGCTGCCGGACGCCGCCCCACCGCCGCCGTCGCCGCAAGCGGCCGAACCGAGGACGAGCAGCGCTACAACCGCGTTACAGAGGCCCTTGTGCATGTTCTCTCTCACCGTTCGAGGTAGACGCGGATCCTGCGGACGCCGACGATGCGCGGAACGGAATCCCCGCTGCGCCCCAGGCGGCCGCCGCGGCCATGGTACTCAGGGAACGGGTCGTCGGGCGATACCATCGTGGCGACCAGCTCGCCCCGCCGGGTCGCCATGAGCGCGGGCTGAGGTTTGCTCGCATCTTCTGGGTTTCGCAGGAGGATTTCGGGCCCGCCGGCGCCGGAGACCGCGATCACGGCGCCCGGGCGCTTCGCGGCGTCGCCGAGCAGGGTCGTCATCTTCCACGTGCGCCGGCCCTCGTCGCTGAAGTCCGGCTTCACGGCGTCGAGGCGAGCGCCGTCGATCGGCGTGCCCGCGACGGCGTCGACCTCCACCGCGATCGCCACCGCCGGGGTCGCCGCGCTCGCTGGAGGCGGCGGCTTCGGTGTGCGTTTCGCATCGGCGAGGTCGGAGCCATCCTGACAGCCGATGATCAGCGCGACGAACGCGACCAAGAAGCGCTCACGCATCGCTGCGATCATGCATCGCCTCCTCTCCCGGTGGGCGCCCGGAGCGGCGGGGCGGGGCCGGCTCGGCGAGCGCGACGTCGGGCGCGCCGCGCGCCACGACGCGGCCCTGGCTCATGCACACGACCTGATCGCCGAGCACCCGCGCCTCGGCGCGGTCGTGGGTGACGTGCAAGACGGGCACCCCCAGATCGCGGCTCGCCGCGCGCACCTCGGCGACGAACTCGTAGCGCAGCTCGGCGTCGAGCGACGAGAATGGCTCGTCGAGAAGGACGATGCGCGGCGACATGGCGAACGCGCGCGCGAGCGCGACGCGCTGCGCCTCGCCGCCCGAGAACGTCTTGGGCCGCCGTCCGGCCAGGTGACCGACACGAAACCGCGAGAGCGACGCGTGAGCGCGCTCGTCGCGCTCGGAACGAGGCACCGCGCGATCTATCCCGAACGCCACGTTCTCTGCCGCCGTCATGTGAGGGAACAGGGCCAACGACTGGAAGACGTACGCGACGCGACGCCGCTCGGGAGGCCAAGCGACCCGCGCGCTGGCGTCGAACCACGTCTCGCCGCCGAGCCTCACCAGCCCCTCGGTCGGATGAACGAGCCCGGCGACGATCGAGAGGAGCGTGCTCTTGCCGGCGCCGCTCGGCCCGAACAGGATGGTCACCCCGGGGGGCGCCTCGATCTCGACGTCGACCGCGAAGCCCCCAGCAGGGGTCTGCGCCGGGTGCTGGTGCCGCGCTCGAACGTACAGGGTCCGGTCAGTAGACATCGCGCCCCCGCCCGAGCTTGTTCACGAAGTAGAGCAGCGCGATCGCCACCGCCGTAAGCAGAATGCCCA
>CALKVR010000568.1 GCA_938004815.1 uncultured Polyangiaceae bacterium
GATGTTTGAGGCGCGCGCCGAGCTCGGCGAGGGAGGCGGACTCGAACAGGTCGTCCGAGGCGAGGTCCTTGTCGAAGGGGTGGCGCGTGAGCGCGAAGTGCTTTCGGTACATCAGAAGAGGCCCTCCTCGTCGACGAGATCGCGCATGGCGAGCCCCTCGGGTGGGTCGGCCTCACCCTTCGGGAACACGAGGCCGCGCGTAGTCTCCGAGCGCTTGACGAAGCAGTTTGCGAGGACGTCGACGCGCTTGGCTATCTCGACGCGACGGCCCTGATGCCAGACCTCGACGGTGCGCTTGTCGGGTTTGCGAGCGGCGTCGTAGCGGAGCACGACGCGCTCGCCGACGAGCACGGCGTCGACCTCGAAGGCGACACCGTCGAGCGTGACGGTGCGGTCCTTTTGCACCCTTCGCTTCGTTTCGGTGAGGAAGTGATCGCCGAGATCGGCCCCGGGCAGGCGCACGCCTTCACTGGTGCGCGCCCACTTGTCGGCGGGGGTCTCGTTGCCGAGCCCTCGGTGCGGCGCGTGGTGGTATTCCCCCTCGATCCAGGCGGCGAGGGCGCGATTCATGGCGTCGAGCCCCGTGAGATCCTCGGGTTGCAAGAGTGGGAGCAGCTGCATGCGCGTGGTGCGAAACCAGCGCTCCATCTTTCCTTTGCCTTGTGGCGAATAGGGCTTCGCGTGGATGAGAGCGATGCCGAGCTTGGCGCAGATGATCGCCAGCTGCTTGGAGCGGAACGCGGCGCCGTTGTCGACGTAAAGCCGCTTCGGCAAGCCTCGGCGGCGCACGGCCTGCTCGAGCACGGCAAGGAACGCGGCCGTCCCCTCCGAGAACGCGAACGCCGCGTAGGGCACGACACGCGTCGCATCGTCGATGAACGCGATGAGGTACGTCTGCCGCGAGCGACCCGCGTCGCGAATCTTCGGCCCGTACATCACGTCGCTCATCCAGAGGTCACAGGCACAGTCGTACTCGAAGCGCCGGCGGTCCTTGCACGTCGGCTCCTCGGGCCTTTTGCGCATGAGCCCGCGACGCGCCAGCAGCCGGTGCACCGTCGATTCCGGGAGCGCGAGTTCCTCGGTTGCGATGCTCCCGTGCTCGGCGCGTGCCTTCTTGATCAGCATCGGGACCGACAGCTCGTGGCTCTCCTCCTTCAGGTGACAGAGCAGGTCGACCACCGCGGGAGGGATCGAGCGTGACGCGCCCTGGTCGGCGCGCGTGCGCGGCACGAGCGCATCGAAGCCACCGCGACGGTAGCGGCGGAGCCAGCCTCGGATGGTCTCGGCCGCGACCCGACGGCGCAGCGAGCCGGGGATCGTGTAGTCCTGCTCGGCCTTCTTGGTGAGCAGGGCATAGAGCCCGCGGTGGTGTCGCTCGAGCTGTACGAGGTCGGCGATTACGCCGTAACGGAAGAGCGCGATCTCCTTGCGCCGCTCGTCCTGCTGGACGTCGGGCGATGTTGAGCTGGGGTCGGAATGCATGACAGGCCTTTCGGTACGCGGCTCCGGTCTGTCCGGAGTGGCGTGCCGTGAGGCTCGTCGCGATCGCCGCCGCCGGCCGCCCTCGCTTCGTGTGGGCGGCCGTGGCGGCCCCGCTTCACGCGGTCGACCGAGCGCGGAATCCGAGCGGCGCGGGCAGCGTGGCGAGCTGTCGACCGAGAATCTCGCGCAGCGTCACGAGCACGCGGCCGACCCCGAGCACGGAGCCGAGCGCCTCGAGCGTCGGCTTCACGCCGCCGAACCGCTCGGGCAGCAGAGTCACGACCGCAAGGAGCGCGGCGCGCACCGCCAAGACCCGCCGCCAGATCCACCGGAGAGCGCCCGGCAAACCGACCGCGTCGGGGGCGTCGGGCGGACGAACCCCGTCGACAGCTGCGGCGACGCCGCCGGCACTTTCCACGGTCGCAACGACCGCCTCGACGGCAGCGAGCGTGCCCGAGAACCTGGCCGCGAGGAACGAAGGCAGAAGACTGATCGAGGTGCCCGCTTTGGGGCACCACCATCGAGGGATCCGCGTCCCCGGCGGCTCGACCCTCGCGTAGCTGCCGAGCCTCTCGAGCCCGCAGCCGCCCTCAGGGTGGAACGGACAACACACCAAGATTGCGCCATCCCACCCACGCTCGGTAACGTACGCCGCGTCGGAGAGCGAGCAGCTCCACCCAAGTTGCATGGCACCGACATGAGCCCCCGCGTGGTCAGACGCGAGGGGCTCACCCTTTCGGGGCCATCCTCTCGCAGGTCTCCCTCTCACGATGACAAACCGGGGATCGCTCCCGGAATGCTCCGCCGTCTCAGGCGATCCAACGAGTAGAAAGAGCGGACCAAACAGGGCGGCGGATCACGACGGGGAACGAGGCCCTACAACTGGCCTTTGCCCCAGCACCGTGAATGCTCCGCGACGGTAACGCCGCGCTCGTCGTAGACGCGTACCGCCGCGTCGTCGGCGACCAGGCGGACCTCGCGGTCGTCGCGCTCGGACGGGATCGAGTAGCGGTTGCCGTCGAAACAGAAGAAGTTCGTCTTGTCGACGGAGACGGTCGTGACGAAGTCCGTCGCGATCCCGGCTGGAGGAAGCGGCAAGAGACGCAGCCTCTCCTCGGCCAGGACCTCGCGGACGGACTTGCCGCGCTCGGTTGGATGGGGGCGATCGAGCGCGACCGTCGCAAGAAATTCCCAGAGCTCAGCGTTCCCCGCCTCGATCGAGTAGATCGGACGCGCTGAGAAGAAGCGCGTCTTGAGGTACCGGATCGCGCGCTCGACGCCGCCCTTGTCGGTCGGCCGCCGCACGCGGCAGGCGCGCAATGCCACATGCAGCTTCGCGCCGAGCTCGACGAGCAAGTCCTGAAAGCGCAGCGCTCCATGCTCTCGCGCGGCGACGATGCTCCGCGGATTGTCGAAGAGCCATTCGCGCGTGACGCCCCCGAAGTGTTCGGCGGCACGGACCAGTGAGCGGCACAAGCTCACCGTCGTCTGCTCGAGTACGAGCTCCGCCCAGATGGCCCGCGAATGCCGGAGCAGCAGGACGAAGCAGTAGAGCGGTCGCATGCCTCCGGGAACTCGAAGCCGACCGACTTGAGCCCAATCGATCTGCGACTGCTCGCCAGCCAGCGTCTCGAGTCGCGCGTACACCTCCCGCGATCGCGGCGGGCGATGCTTGCGGACCGCGCGGCGCACCGTCTCGAGGCTGCCGCCGTAGCCGCGTTTGACCAGCATGTCGTAGATGCGCGTCGCGACGACCGTCGGGTACCGGCCAAGCGTTTCCTCGATCACCGGCTGGTAGGGATCGAGCGCCTTCGGCCGCGGGCCGACTTTCGGCTCGGGACCCAGAGGACCGACGACACGCTCGATGACGTCACGGTGCAGGCCGAGCTGGGCCACGATCGTGCCCTTCTTCCAGTGCTCGGCGAAGAAGAGGCGGCGGATCTCCGCCTCGGTCTCGGCGGAGATCGTCATCGCGTCCACCCCCAGTCGAGTTGCCGCAGGTCTCGGAAGTCCCCCAGCCCCTCCCGACGTTGCCGGCGCGCGCGCTCACGCCTCGTCTCGCGGACGGCGACCGCGACGTCGTAGTAGACGCTGCTCTCGCCGTAGCCGAGGCCGTCGAGCAGGTCCGGCGCCGACGAAGAAGTCGACCGGTCGTCCACACACAGCACAACGGCGAGTCGCTCGCCCACGAAGAGCGACAGCCCTTCGAGCAGAGTGGCCATCGCCCTCGGATGCGCACCCGGCAGCGCCGGCAGCGATGCCCTGCAAATGTCGTTCGGGCCCTGCGTCATCAAAAGTCGTGTTCGGGCCGTCTCGGGCGACAGCCGTACGATCGTCGAGATGTTCATCGGTCGGTTCTCCCGCCGAGATCGACACCGTGGCCTCCGTGACCGCGGGCGCACTCTCGGCCGCGACGACGTTGTCAGCGAACGTCAACTTCTCGGCAGGGGGTCCCGTCACGCGTGCGCGTTCGGCGCGACGGCGGCACCGGTACGCGCGGTTGCGGTCACGATGATCGAGGCGACCCTCCTCGGTCGCCTGATGCTTGGCGTTGCTCCGCCGTCGCCAGACGAGCCGTGCAGCCCGCACATGGTCCTTGCAGCAGTAGACGTGCCCGTGATCGCAGCCCCGGCAGACCACGAAAACCCGCTGGCACCATGGGCAGCGCGCCTGCCGCCCCGCTGCCCTGGCCATCGTGATGTCCATCGTGATCGACGACGGTTTCTTGCCGTCGGAACCCCGATCGCGCGAATCTCCGACCGTCGGGCGTGATCACGTCCGCTCGACAGAGAGCTCGGGTGCAGCCGAGCTCTCGACGTTTCCATCGATCGCGTCAGCCTAGGCTGCGCGCCGCAACCGAGGCCAGTTCGTGGCCGTTTCCCTCGGATCGACGTGGCCGCCTACTGATGGGAGAGATGGTGACCTGCGAGCGGCCCAACATCGGCTCCGTCGTCTTCGACACGTTCGATCTTGCGACCAATGTGGTCGTGGCCGACTACGCCGTCGCCGTCGCGGGTACCGATCTGATGCTCGACGCCGGTGGCGCGCCCGGCTGCATGTCCGGTGCGACCGATCCGGAGTGCGCGCCTATCTTTCCGACCCTCGGGGTGGATCTGGCCTCGGGTGGTCCAAGCCCGGATACGCTGTCGTTCTTTCGAGTGGAGTGATGGTCATGCGCGGTGCAGTTCTCGTTCTGCTGCCCATGATCGCGTGCGACGCCCCGGAGTCGCCATCGGACGGCGCGGGCGGATCTGGTACAGGGTAACCCCTCCAGGGGCATCGCCTGACCCCGCTGGACCACGGCCGTGCGGGCT
>CALKVR010000569.1 GCA_938004815.1 uncultured Polyangiaceae bacterium
TCTCGACGACGCGCTCGCCGTTGACGCGGTTGGAGCGGCCCGTCAGCTGGATCGCTTCGAGGCGCTCCACGCGCTCGACCCGCTTGAACTTGGTCTCCGAGACCTCGTACGTCCACACGTTGGGGCGCTTCACGAACGCGACCGGCAGGTGCCACCCGGTCTTGAGGTTCACCCCATGGAACGTCGAGCCGCGGTCGGGCTTGAGCTTCGAGGTCGGCACCAGGCGGGCGTCGGTGGTGAGCGCGAAGCGGCGGTCGTTCGGGCCCATGAACGTGCCGATCAACGCCAGCATCGCCTTGCGTGGCACGCGGTTCGTGATGACCGCGTAGTCGGGCACCTTGAACGCGGCGATGTTGGGCAGCTTGCGACCGTCGGCGAAGTACCACGGGATCTCGTCGCTGCCGCTCCCTCCGTAGAGCTGGTTGTAGTTGAGATCCGGCGGCTCCTCGGGCTCGACGCCGATCGCATTCCCCTCGCCGTCGAGCTCGATGTCGTTGGCGCCCACGCTGATGGCATCCCACTTCTTGGCGAGCCGCTTGTAGCCCTTGAGATGCCGATCGAGCGACATCTCGTACTGGAACTGCTCTTCTTTGGTAGGAACGCGAAAATAGTTCGGCGCGATCGCGCGGACGAACGCGTACGGGTACGGCATCGGCTTGGTCAGGTCGGGCCGAAGCGTGAGCGCCTTGACGATCGGATGCTCGAGATCGACCGTCGCCTCGTCCGACGCGCACATGAAGCCGCTCGGCGCGACGCGGTACCAGCCGCCCGCGCAGTCGTCGGTCTTCACCGGCTTGTCGGCGCGGACGAGCGTCCCGCCCGCGCGCAGGTAGCCGACCTTCTCGGCCCGGCGGTCGGGCTCCGCGTAGATCGGCGCCACGTAGGTCACCGCGCCGATCCGCGCCCCACCGTCGCCGGGCATGGTCTCCGGATCGGTGGGCAGGTTCAGCCCCGCGGGCTCGGTCTTGGACAAGGCCGGGGCGTCTCCGAAGATCCCCGACTGCTCACGTTTTTGCTCTTTGCCTTTGCAGCCTGCGAGCGCAGCGATCGCCAGCGCACAGGACAACGCGGCCGTTGCGAGGGCACGCATGGGTGACACGTGCCCGACCGGGCTTCAGGTGGCCAACTTTCCTACCCGGCGATCACTTCAGACGGTGGCGATCACGCGCCCAGGTCACGAGCGGACCGGCAGGGTGGAGCGCGCCCGGCTTGGCGCGGCCGAAGCGGGCTTTCCAATCGCCGTCGCGCACGCGCCGTTTTCCACGCACCTGATCCGCGTCGAGAAAGAACGACTCGGCCGAGGTGCCGTCTGCGAGGCGAACCGGCCGAAGCTGAAAGAGGGCCGGGTGATCGGGCTGGCGAACCAGCGCCTGGAACAGCTCGCCGCCGACGGCGTAGAGCTCCCCCGTGACCGAGCCCTCGCCGCCTTCGATGAGAGCCGCCACGCCGACCAGCTCGACGAGGCTGTAGCCGTTGGCCGTCCGGAGCGGGCCGACGAGCTCTGCGCCGGCGAGGCGGTCGTGGCGCGGCTCGCCGCTCAGCATCGTCCCGTAGACGAAGAACCGGGTCGACAACGCGGTCACATCCCGTCTTCGGGCCAGTCGCCTTGGATGCTCTCGCTCGTGTCGCGCGGTGGAACGAGCGTCGACTGCCCCGCGCCGACGACGACGAAGCCGAGGTCCTCGTCGCGGACGCGCTGGAGGTTGCGCTCGACGTCGACCTCTACGCACTTCGAAGAGTCGGTGTAGCTCGCGGTCCAGAAATAGAAGCGACCCGCATACCGCGCGAACGCCCAGGCGCGGACGTAGCCCGGGCTCTTGAGCTTGTAGAGGAGCTTCGACGACAGGGAGCTGCGATCGATTTCGTGCAGCTCGCCCGCCTGCGCCTGGAACGCGAAGAGACGGGCGTCGCCCCCGCCCGTCAGCTCCGAGCCGCCGAGCCGGTGAGAGCCGAGCTGGTTCACCCCGAGCGCGGGCATCCCGATCGTCGCGAGCCCGAACGCGGGGCTCATGATGTAGAGCTCCTCGGCGTCGGAGCCGGGCGCGACCGAGGTGAAGCCCATGCCGAGCATCGTCTGCCAGCTCGGGTGCGTGTACGTCGTCGGCGTGCACGACGCGTCGGCGGTGCTCACGCGGTAGAGCTTGCCCGAGTCGTAGAAGACCCACGCCGTGCCCTTGCGGTCGACGGCCATCGACTGGGGATTGAACCCGCTCCGCTCGCACTGGAGCGTGCCGATGAAGTCGTAGGCGCTCATCCCCGGCTTGCGGGGATCGAACGAGTAGAGCTTGCGCTCTTTCGTCACGAGGTACACGAGCTTGCCCGCCTCGGGCGGCTCGAGCAGCGGCTCGTCGTCGTCGATCGGTAGCCTGCGCTGCTCGGTCTCGGTGTCCGAGAGCGTCGCGTTCGACCCGCAGCTGCAAGCCGGGGCAAACACGAGGGCGATCAGGGTGAGGAGGAGGCTCCGAGTGTGCAGGCAAGGAGGATAGCCCGCCCTCGGCTCATCGCACGCGCCTTTGCGCACATCCGGGCCGCGGCCACGCCGGCTCCCGTGGCTCGGGGACGAAAAAGCCGGACGCCCGACCGAACCGACTCTGTGCTCTTCTCGCCCTGTGCGGCCGGCCGGCATCGTCGTGTTTTGCCTCGCTTGGGGGGCGGCGTGCGGCGCACGGACGGGGCTGAACGAGGACGGCTCGGGCGGCGCGCCGGCGACGGCGACCTCGCCGGCCTCGTCGACCTCGAGCGTCACCGCGTCGTCCGCGTCCTCGTCGTCGGTCGCCATCTCGGCTTCGACAACGGTCTCGAGCGTAAGTGCCGTTACCGTCAGCGCCTCGTCGACGGCCGTCTCGACCACCGCTGTAACTTCGACCAGCTCCGGGCCACTCTGCACCACCAACGAGGAGTGCGACGACCAGGTCGACTGCACCCTCGACACCTGCGAGCCCCAAGGCTGCACCCACGTCGCCGTCGACGAGGTGTGTGACGACGGCTTCTTCTGCACCGTCGACACGTGCGACGGGTTCACGGGGTGCATCAACGAGCCGACCGACGACCTCTGCGACGACGGGATCGCCTGCACGATCGACATCTGCGATCTGGCCTTCGACACGTGTGACAACGCGCCCTGCGACGGCCTCTGCGACGATTTCATTTTCTGCGACGGCGTCGAGCGGTGCGACAACGCTCGCGGTTGCGTCGATGGCCCGCCGGCCTGCGAGACCGGCATCGCCTGCGCGATCAGCACCTGCAACGAGCTCGTCGAGACGTGCACGCACAGCTTTCCCCTCGCTTGCGAGCCGCCCGACGTGCACATCCTGGTGACCGACGACACCGGTGCGCTGTGGGACGTCGCCCCGTTCGAGACGCCGGCCCAGACGCTCATCGCCGACTCGAACGGCACGACGCACCTCGACATCGCGGTGCTCGGCGATCGCTGGTTCGCCGCCGACGGCGCCGGCATCCGCGAGCTCATCCCGTTCACCAACTTCGTCATCGCCGATCTCGGCGTGGGCGGCCCCAACTCGATGGCCGCCGGCCCCGACGGCATGCTCTACCTCGCCAGCAACCCCGTCTTCCGCGTCGACCCCGACGCCGGCACCCAGACCGTGATCGGCAACCTCCCCGCGGGCCACAACTCGAGCGGCGACGTCGTCTTCCTCGGCGAGCGCATGTTCGTCTCCACCGACTCGAGCTGCGGCGGCGCCCTCGTCGAGTTCGACACCCAGACCGGCGTCTCCACCGTCCTCGGCGGCGACGGCCTCGGCTGCGTCTACGGCCTCGCCAACGTCGACGACGTCATCTACGTCGTCAACTGCGACGGCAAGATCGGCACCTTCGATCCCGACAGCGGCGAGGTCCGTATCTTCGCCAGGACACTCGTCGAGCCGTTCGGCGCCGATGCGCTGCCGTGAACGCCATCCCCCCGATTTCGGCGCGACACGCAGGAGTCGAACCTGCGACCTTCGGCTCCGGAGGCCGACGCTCTATCCAACTGAGCTAGTGTCGCGTTTGCTTCGAGCTGCCGAAGCCGGACGTTTGTCGCATGGACGACGGAGCCCCGCAAGGGGTGGTCTCGGTGGCCCGTACGGTCTCGGACGCGGTGCGGGGGTCGCACCTGACGAGGCGTGAGAAGATGCGAGCGATGGAGCTCCGGGGTAAGCGCCTCGCAGTGAAGCAAGGGATCGGCATCGGGCCGTGCCGGCTGGGGATGACGCGCGCGGAGATCGTGGCGATCACCCGCGAGCCGCTGCGATCACGCCGCTCGGCGCGGGCTGAGCGGCTCGCGCGGATTCAGCAGGCGCCTACCGCGTCCTCGTCGACCGCGTTCGTGTCCCGACGTCGCGCGAGCAGCGCATCCCGGCTCGGGCCGATCACCTTGGCGAGCGCGTCGCGGATGACGACCGACCGGTCGGCCTCCGGCAGAACACCGAAAGCCCGCGCGATCTCGGGCCGTACGTCGACGGGCTCGCCCTCGAGCGCGACTGGCTGGGCGAACGCACCGATCGCCGCGTCGCGCGCGCCCGGGAGGTCGCTCTCGATGGCCCACGCGACGGTGCGCCACGCGAGCTCGGCGTGGCGCTGCTCGTCTTCGGCGATGCGCTCGAGGGCGGCCGCGACGGCGGCATCGGTGGCGGCGTCGCGCGCGGCGAGGGCGAGGAGCGCGCTCAGCGTCTCGCCGATGCAGCCCTCGACGACGGTGGCGTGGACGATCGACGCGACATCGGAGCGGAGCGCGCCGCCTATCTCGAGCGGCCCGGGGCCCACGGGCTCGCCCGTGAGCGCGGCGGCGATCCCGAAGCAGAGCTCGGCGTGGCGGAGCTCGTCGGCGCCGGCGCCCTGGGCGAGCGCGACGAGATCGGCGGGCGCGCCCAGCGCGACGAGCTCGAGCACGACACGCGCGAACGACGCCACGGAGGCGTGCTCGGCCTGGCCGCTCTTGGTCCAGGCGGCAGCGAGCGCGGCGCGCTCGACCGCGCTCAGGCTCGTGATGTCCACGGCGGCCCGCGCCGACCAGTCGCTCCGCCGCGTCGCCGGCGCCACCCGCGCCTCACCCGCGACCGCGAACGGGCGGCCCTCGCACACCTCTTGGAGGTTATAGTCCGCGTAGTAGCAGCAGTCGCCGCCGTGCTGGGTGAAGGGCCCGCAGAGCAGATCGAGGCTGTCGGCGAAGCAGCCGCAGAGCTCGGGGATGCTCGGGATGCACGTCGCGGCTATGTAGGCCGTGACCTGCTCTTCGGCGGCGGTAGAGGTGTTTGGCTGGCAACCGCCGGCCGGCTCGGGCACGCACACGATCGGGACCATCTCGATCATGGGGCAGCCGGAGGTCGAGCTGCCCACGGTCTGGATCGTCGTGCTCGAGGCGCTGCTCTTGCTCGCCGTCGTGGAGCCGCCGGAGCCGCCCGCGCCGTCGTCGTCCTGGACGAACACGACGAGGCCGCCGCAGGCCGATCCGAAGACCGAGGTGATGCCGATGGCCGCGAGGAGGCGACCGCGAGCGTAAGCAAGTTGACGGTGATCCATGCGGATCACCGGATTGTACAAGAAGCGTGCCTCAGGAGGCGTGGCCACCTTTCATGGTGGCGGCCGCGATCGGGATGACGACGCTCTTGGGGAGGACTTGGGCTGCGACGCTCGTCATCCAGTTGGAGAAGCCGGGAACGGTCGTGCGATCGCCGCGGAGCATCGCCTGCACGCTGATGCGCGCGACCTCGGCGGCGCTCATCGTCATTCCTTTCATCCAGTCGGGCTTGATGTGGTCGGCGACCTGGTGAAACTCGGTCTCGGTGAGGCCGGGGCACGACGTCGTGATCGAGACGCCGGTGCCCTGGAGCTCGTGGTGGAGCGCCTCGGAGAAGCTGAGGACGTACGCCTTCGTCGCGGAGTAGACGGCGTAGTACGGCGACGGCTGGAACGCGCCGATGCTCGCGGTCTGCAGGATGTAGCCGTGGCCGCGGGCGGCCATCTCTTTCACGTAGTGGTGCGTGAGATACGTCAGGCTCACGACGTTGAGCTCGACCATCTCGAGGGTGCGATCGATGTCGGCGTCGACCATCTTGCCGTAGACGCCAAAACCCGCGTTGTTGACGAGCGCGGTCAGCTCGAGACCGAGCTCGGCGACGGTGAGAACCAGCCCCTTGGCGCCTTCGCGCGACGAGAGATCGGCGGCGACGGCGTGCGCGCGCACCTTGCTCTCGCCCTCGATTCGCTTGGCGATCTCGACGAGGCGATCCTTGCGGCGAGCTGCGAGCACGACGTCGAACCCTTCGAGCGCGAGGCGCTTCGCGATCTCGACGCCGATACCGCTCGACGCCCCCGTGACCAGCGCGACCTTGCGGTCTTCGTTCGTGCTCGACATGCGGGCGGGCGTACCGGACCGGCTCGGCGGCCGCAACGGAGCACCGGCGTACCGATGGTCGACGCCCGACGGACGTGCGATGGACGGCCGTGGCGCTCGAGATCGCTTCCGAACGACCGTGCGACCGCGGCGCGATCGACGTGGTTCATCTCGCCGCGTTCCCGTCCTCGGCAGAGGCAGATCTCGTGGCGGCCCTGCGCCGAGACGGCGATCTCCGAGTCTCGCTCGTCGCCACCGTCGACGGCGCGGTCGTGGGCCACGTCGCGATGAGCCCGATCCGAGTCGACGCCTCGCCGGCGCGAGCCCTCGGCCTCGCCCCCGTCGCGGTCTTGCCGGCCTACCAGCGCCGCGGCGTCGCGAGCGAGCTGATTCGACGTGCCCTCGACATGTGCAAAGCGGCCGCGGTCGCGTTCGTCGTCGTGCTGGGCGATCCGCAGTTCTACGAACGCTTTGGGTTCGCACCGGCGCGCCCGCTCGGGCTCGCAGACACCTTCGGGAGCGGGGACGCGTTTCAGTGCCTTTGGCTCGAGCGCGCCAAGCGGCCCCCCACCGGCATGGCGCACTATGCCGCTGCGTTCGAGGCGCTGCGTGAAGCACCTGCGCCCGAGCCGTTGCCGCTCGCGATGATCTTCGCAGCCGGCGCGAACGGCGCGATCGGGCGGCGCGGAGCCCTGCCATGGGACTACCCAGCGGACCGCGCTTTCTTCGAGACCACGACGCGAGAGCACGCGGTCATCATGGGCCGCCGCACCTGGGAAGAGACCGGCCGGCCGCTCCCGGGGCGGCTCAACGTCGTCGTCACGCGGCACGCTCCGCGCGAGCCCGGCGTGCGGCACGCGCGCTCGCTCGACGAAGCGATCGCGGTGTGCCGGACCGAGGCCCGGGTGCCGTTCGTGATCGGTGGCGCGCGTCTCTTCGCCGAGGCCGAGCCGCTCGCGACGCGCATCTACGAGACGGCGATACCCGAGTCACCCGACGACGCCGACACGTTCTTTCGCCGGCGAACGGATCGGTTCGCGACAGTCGCGACGTGGCGCGGCGAGATGGGCGAGGCGTACCGAATCTTGCGCGCTCAGTCGGCTGGCTGAGCTGTTCAACCGGAGCCGCCGCCGCGTGCGGCTGAGAAGCTCACTTGCACAGGAGGCGGCGGTTCATCATCAGGCCGTGGAGCATGTCGTGCAGGCGCTTCACGCCATCGGGGGCGGCGAGACACCCGCGACAAGTGTCGGCCCAGGTGATCGAGCCCAAGTGCCCCGGCGCCGAGAGCGAGCCACCGGTATCAGCTACGTACGTCTGGTGGGCCTTCAGGGCGGCGTGGACGTCCTGATCGCCGAACGTGTTCTCGACGTCTCGGCCGCTCCAGATGTTGCCATTGTCGGGCAGATCGTTATCGCACGTCGGGCCCGACTTCAGGGCGGTCCGCGTGGTGCGCGGCGGAATGAACGTCATGCGGTCGCCCGCCTCTTCGTAGGTGAAGAGCGGCGCAGGTGACCCCGGCGCCGCCGAGGGCAGGCTAGCCGGGGGCGCGCTCGACCCGGGGGCGGCCGTCGCGGCCGCCGCGGCCGCCCGCTCGTGCGGCGGCAGCGCCGGCGCCGTCGAGGCGCGCTGAGACGGTGAAGGGGCCGGGGCAGTGCAGGCGGCGAGGGCTACGGCGAGGGCGGCGGGCAATCGCATCTGCCCGCATGGTACGCGCGACGGGCGCAGATCTTGGCACCGGGCGCTACGGGCAGCCGCCGCCCGCGGGCGCGAACCCGTAGTGCTCGAGCGCGCTCCGCGGGTGCTGCGTGAAATAGTCCCACGGCAGAAACTCGGTCGCCTCCAGGCCGTTGAACGGCTCGAGGTTGCATCGACGAAGCACCTTGTCGGCCCAGTACGGGCCCGGGGGCCGCGACCCGACGACACCGAAGCCGTCGAGCACGCGATCGTGATCGGCGTAGAAGCTCCCGTCCTCGTCGAGGTCTTCGAACACGAGCAGGCGATCGTCGCCGTCGAAGAGCATGACCCCGGGGATCTCCTGCTCGCAGTGCGCGGTGATGTACGGGTGCGGATCGAGCGTGGTGTGCGACATCGCGCGGCAGACGCCGAACACGTCACCGGGCGCGAGCTCGATCGGAGCGAGCTTGCGCGTCACCGTGCAGCTCGTGTCGGCGTTGCGAACGAGGCAGACGCCGACGCGTGACAGATCGATCGGCTCGAGCCCGCAGTTGTAGAGCTCGATGGCCTTGTTGTAATTGCCCATGCCCTCGACGTACTCGGAGACGACGAGGCACGTGCCTGCGGGCGCGACGGTCACGGCGTCGTCGCGCAGCTTCGCGAGCGCCGACGGACCGACGTACGAGACGGCGTCGAGCTCGTCGATGTCATCGAACGGGTCGTCATCGGCCGTGCTCGGGGTGGCGTCGGCCCCGAGGCGGTGCGCGACGATGGCCTTGGCGGCGCGCGCGTCGAGCCCGACGTCGACGTCGAGCGCCTCGACGGTGGCGCCGTTCGCGACGTAGAGGATCGCCGTCACTTCGGCGGCGGTGAGCGCCTCGACTGCGCCCTCGGTCGACTCGTCCGGCGCGCCGACCTCGGTCGGCGAGCAAGCGACGGCGGTGAGCGTGGTCAGGAGCGCGAGCGCGAGGTTCTTCATGGCGTCAGTCCCAACGGCTGGTGAGCTCGAGCGACCAGCCGCGGAGCACCCCGGCCTGGCCCGTCTGGGTGTCGACGACCGTGAGCGTCCACGTCCCGTTGACGCTGGAGTCGCGCTCCACGTCCCAGCCGCCGATCACGGTCGCGGCGCCGCCCGAGCCGACCGACCAGATCACGGCTTCGGCGCTGCTCGGCTGCGTGAGCACGACCGACAGCTGGGCGGGGCTCGGGTGATCGATGTCGAGGTGGACGATGACGTCCTCGGGCACGCTGGCGAGCCCCGTGACCTCGATCGATCGCGAAACGCCGGCCGGCGCGCCGTCGGGGATCGCGACGTCGGTGGTGTCGGTGAAGGTGCCCGCCATCCAGGCCGGCCGGCAGGTGCCGACCCCGCCGAGCGTCGTGCCCGAGCACACGAGATCAGCCGCGCACTCCAACGTCGCGGCGCACTCGCCACCATCAGGCGTCGTCCCGATGCTTCCGCCGCCCATGCTCGCCGACCAGAACGCCGCGCGCGCGCGGAGCGCCTCGAGCGCGGCGGGGCCGACCTGCGCCACCGCTCCCATTTGCGCGATCGACGTGTAGGGCCGGCCCGCGATCAGGTTCTGGGCGGCGGTCTTGTTGAGCGCGGCGTCGATATCGAGCTCGACGAGCGTGGCGCGCTCGACGCCCCACAGCACCGCCATGACCTGCTCCGACGAGAACGCGACGCCCTCCACCGTCTCGGGTGCCGGCATCGCGTGCTCTACGGCCCAGGCGCGTAGACGCTCGAGCGCGGTCGCGGTCACGTAGGGGATCGCGTCGAGCTCCTCGAGCCCGTCGAACACGTCGTCGTCCGGCGACGGGTAGACACCATCGGGGCCGGCGCGGTGCGCGAGGATCTTCTGCGCGGCTCGCTTGTCGAGCGCGATCTCGATGTCGAGGAGCTGGAGATCGGTCGACGGGTCGTTGACCACCGCGAGCACGAGCGCCTCTTCGCTCGCCGTGAGCTCGGCCACCGACGCCTCGGCGTCCTCGGCGTCCCCCATCTCTTGCGCGGGCACGCAGGCCGCCGCGAGGGTGAGGGCAGCGAAGCAGGCAGCGATTCGAGCGAACATCGGCGTCTCCTCGGCGCCCGCTAGAGCGAACGGCATGCCACGACAGGCGAGATGAAACTCGCGGGAGTGGAAGCAACAGGCGAGCGGGTTGTTGCATTAGTGCAAATTTCGTATCATTTGATGCAGTGACCATTTCAGAGGATGATCGCGCGCTCCACGCGGCGGAGATCGAGAGCCTCGAGCGGCGGATCCTCGACGTCGCGATGGAGCGCACGGGCGCGCGCGACGGCGCGATCTTCCTCTGGGACGCCAAGCAGAAGGGGCTCGTCATCGACTTTCACGTCGTCGATGGGCTCGTGGTGAACATCCCCGGCGTCCTCATCCGTCGCCGGCGCGACGGGCGCCGCAACGGGATCGCGCTCTGGGTGCACCAGCAAGGCGTGCCCTACCTGTGCGACGACACGCGGATCGATCCCCACTACGCGAGCTACTTCCAGGACGTGCTCTCGATCGCGGCGGTGCCGATCCGCTGGCAGAACGAGACGGTGGGTGTGATCAGCGTCTCGTCGCGCCGTACGTCTGCGTTCACGGCCGATCACCTCGCGGAGCTCGAGGCGCTCGCGTCCTCGAGCGCGAAGTTCCTCCGCCGCGCCCAGCTCTACCGCGCCACGAACGACGGTTCGGGGCGCCCGTTCTTGATCAAGGGCCTCTCTCCCGAATGGCTCCTCGTCGAGCGCCAGCTCGAGAACGTCGCGCCGACCGACGCGCCCGTGCTCATCCATGGCGAGAGCGGCACCGGCAAAGAGCTCACGGCGCACGCGATCCATTTCAACAGCCGCCGCGCGAGCGGGCCGTTCGTCGCCGTCAACTGCGCCGCCATCCCCGAGGCGCTCCTCGAGAGCACGCTCTTCGGCCATGTCCGCGGCGCGTTCACGGGCGCGACCGCCAACCGTATCGGTGAGCTCGAGCGCGCCCAAGGCGGCACGTTGTTCCTGGACGAGATCGGCGAGCTGCCCATGACGCTCCAGCCGAAGCTCCTCCGCGCGATGGAGTCGGGTGAGGTGCAGCCGGTCGGCGCGGACGGCAAGCCGAGGCGCACCGACGTGCGGATCGTGTGCGCGACGAACCGCGACCTGCCCGAGATGGTGCGGGCGGGGCGGTTCCGTGACGATCTCTACTACCGCGTCGCGGTCTTCACCCTCGAGCTGCCCCCTCTCCGCCGCTACAAGGACAACCTCGACGTGCTGGCCCAGGTGTTTGCCCAGCAGGCAGCGAAGCGGCACCACAAGGCGACGCCTCGCCTCTCGTCCGCGTTTCGGGCCCGGCTCGCCGCCTACGATTTTCCCGGCAACGTGCGCGAGCTGAAGAACGCGGTCGAGCACGCGGTGATCATGTCGCCCGGCGGCGAGCTCACACCCGCGGATCTGCCGCGCTCGTTCCACGAAGCGGCGCCGCCCCGAGCCGCTTCCCCCGCGCGCGGCGCGCCGGCGCAGACCCTCGAAGAGCTGCGCGAGACCGTCCTCGGCCCCGCCGAGCGCGACTACCTGCGTGGCGTCTTGTCGGCGAGCGAAGGCAACGTCCGGCGCGCTGCCGAGATCGCCGGCGTGAACACGGTGACGATGTACCGACTCCTCAAGAAGCGCGGGCTCGAGGTGCGGCGCAGCGTCGCCGATCGCAGCCAGTAGGACCCGGCGTTCGCGGGCTACCGGTTGCCTGGCTTCATCGCCACGAGGAACGCGACGATGTCCTCTGCTCCGACATCGGGGAACGACAGATCGACGAAGCCCGCGCGCCGGACCTCTTCTTCCAGCTGGTCGCGGCGGTAGACGGAGACGTAGGGCGCCTTGCCGATCCAGCGCATCACCGGGAGGATCGCGCCGTAGGGGACCCAGCTGTCGCCGAGGCAGGCGTTCGACGAGATGAAGAAGCCACCCGGCTTGAGCAGACGAAAAATGCGGGCGAGGGTCGCGTCTCGATCGCGGACGAGGTGAAGCAGGCTGTAGGCGAGGATTCCGTCGAGGCTCGCGTCCTCGAACGCACCGCAGCTCTCGAGGTCGCCGACGTGGAAGCTCACGTTCGTCGCGCCCTGGGCGGTCGCCTTTTGCTCGGCGATGCGAACCATCTCGCTCGACACATCGAGCCCGTGCACGTGCGCGGCGCTGCCGCGGAGGCGCAGCGCGAGCGACCCCGTGCCGCAGCCGACGTCGAGCACCGCGTCGGTCGGTCGCATCCGCGCCTTGGTGATCTCGATCTTGCGATCGAAGGACGCGGGGTTGGCGACAGGCCGCGCGGCGTACTTGTCGGCGATTCCATCCCAGAACTTGGCGTCGGTTGACATCGTCATGGTCATAGCCCCGTCTTAACGACGACCCGCGCCCCGCGCTTGGTCCGCAGGCGGAACGGTCGGGTGCACATCCGAACCGAGGCCACCCTCGAACCAGGCGGCGTGCTGCTCGAACACGCGGGCGATCGCCTGCTTGACCGCGCGGACCCGCGCATTCTCTCGGAGATCCGGGTGGATGAGGAGCCAAAGGTCGGCGAGGTGACGCAGGTCGGGCCGCGCCAGGCGGCGCAGCGCGGGCTCGCGGTCGCCCGCGTAGGTCGGGAGCATCACGATGCCGTGCCCCTCACAGGCCGCACGCACCATCAGATCGAGCGAAGCGAACACCCCGTGGGGAGGCACGTGCGGATAGCTGGAGCCGGCAATCAGCTCTCGCATGATCTTTCGATCCTCGAAGCCCGCCCACCGGGGGCTCGTGCCCGGCAGCTCCGGATCCAGGCGCGCCGCGTGGTCGATCGCGACGTAGCTGGCCAGGATCAAGGGCGCCACCTTGCGACCGACGAGGTGATCGGGCGGCTGCGCGCCGACCCCGAGCACGCGCACCGCGATGTCCGCCTCGCGCTTCGAGAGGTCGAAGAGACGCCCGTCCATGATGAAGCCGAGCTCGATGCCTGGGTGCGCCGCGCACAACTTGCCGAGCTGACCGATCAAGAGCCCCGCGACGTACGGATCGCCACACGTGATCGAGACGTAGCCCTCGAGCCGCTCGTCCTGACCCACGATGCCGCGCTCGAGCGACGCCATCTCGCTCTCGATGCGTTCGGCGCCCGGCAGCATCTGTCGCCCCGCCTCGGTGAGCGTGTAGCCGTCTCGGTTGCGATCGAACAGACGAACGCCGAGGCCGTCCTCCAGGCTCTCGACCCGGCGGAGCACGGTCGAGTGGCTGACGCCGAGGGCGCCGCCAGCGGCCCGCACCGAGCCGAGGCGCGCCAGCGCCAAGAAGTGCCGGACGTCGTCCCAGTCCACGGATTGGGCGTATCACTTTTCGCGTTCTCGGGCGCGCCCCTCGACGCCGCACTTGACGGCGACGCTCGGAGGCGAAACGTCACCGGCATGGACAAGCTCGTCATCGCTGGCGTCGAACGTCATGTCGCCTCGTCAGAAGAGTTTCAGCGCGCGCTGGGCGAGGTTCGGGCTCGAGAGAAGGAGCTCACCCACGCGCACGATCGGCTCGCGGCCGACCGCAGGCGAGGCCCATGGCAGAAGGTCGCGCGCGACTACGCCTTCATGGGACCAAAGGGGAGCGTGAGCCTGGCCGACCTGTTCGAGGGCCGCAGGCAGCTCATCACGTACCACCACATGCTGAGGCCCGCCGACCCGAGCCCGTGCTCCGGGTGCGGGATGGTCGGCGACCAGATGCCGCATCTTTCTCACCTCCACCAACGCACGACCACGCTCGCGTTCGTCTCGCGCGCGCCGCTCGCCGAGATCGAGGCGTTCAAGACGCGCATGGGCTGGCAGATGCCCTGGTACGAGACCACCGACAGCTTCAACCCCGACTTCGACGTGAAGACCGGCTTCGGCCTGAACGTCTTCTACCGCGAAGGCCAAGACGTCTACCGGACCTACTTCACGACTGGGCGTGGTGTGGAGACGCTAGGAACGACGTGGACACTCCTCGATCTGACGCCGCTCGGACGGCAAGAGAAGTGGGAGGAGTCGCCTGCGGGCACGCCGCAGACGCCGCCCTACGAGTGGTGGCGGCTGCACGACGAGTACCGCTCCGCTTGAGCGGCTAATGCTCCGGCGCGTCCCCTTTGGCGCGCCGAGCACGGCGTCGCTTCGTCTTCGCTTCGCGGATGGTGTCCGCATCGGGGGACGGCATGTGGGGGTCGATGCCCGGCGGCGGCCGAGGTAGCTCGGGCCGTGCGAGGATGGGGAGGCGGCGGCGGAACCCCGCGATGAGGGCGAGCGGTCCCGAGAGGATCAGCCAATGGTACCAAGGCGTCGCCGGGTCGCTCGGCTCGGTCGGCTCGGGGGCCGCCACCGCGATCGTCGCGATGGTGCCATCGGCGATGGTTTGCGTGACGGCTCTTGCCGCGCGCGGACCGCGAAAAATCAGACTGAACACGGAGCCCTCACCGAACACGACGTGGGCCCGGACGAATTCCGCGCTGTCTCCGCTACCGCCCTCGATATCGACGGTGCCAGCGGGGTTCGGTGCCTCCACGACTCTCACGTCTCCGCGTGTGATCGTCTGGCCGAAGTCGGTGGCGAGCTCCACCGTGATCTCTCGGATCATCTCGTCGATGTCGGCTCGTTCGATCTTCGCGGAGGTATCGAAGTCGGATCGAATTGCCGATACCGACACCGGCCCGCTCTCGGTGATGACGTCGACCGCCGAGAGCCACTCGAACCCGCCGCCCTGAACCGAGTCGACCAACGCCTTCTGTCGCGCGGCGATGTCGATGCCGGCACAGGCGCGCACCGACGGCTTGAAGACGCGGTAATCACAGACGTCGTCGTCTCCTGGCGTCCTGATCGTGGCGCTGAAGCTCCCCGGGCGCGACACGCGAGGCTCGTTCTCGTAGACGGGCACCTCGCGTGCGTCGGCGGTGGAGGCGAGGAACGAGAGCGCCCACGTCACCCCGCCAACCAGCCGGGCCTCGCATGCCCTCGTGCGGCTCCCGCC
>CALKVR010000570.1 GCA_938004815.1 uncultured Polyangiaceae bacterium
GGCGCAAGCTGTTCCAGCTCGGCGATCTGGCTGCCGACGAGATCGTCCAGTATCTCGTGGCCGAGCGCAGCGCCTCCACCGCCCCCCTCGCGCCGCGGGTCGACGCCGAGATCGAGCGCCTGCTCGGCGCGCGCGCGCGCCACCGCGGTGACGTGGCGGCCGATCTCGCCGGCTACCGCGCGGCCGAGCGAGCCTACGAGCGCGCGGGGGACGTCCGGTCGGCGTGCAACGCGCTCGTAAGCGTCGGGTTCGCTTTCATTCAGCTCGGCGACCACGTGGCTGCGCGCGAACACCTCGAGCGCGCCCACCGAGAGGCGGCGCGCCTCGGGCTCGGGAGCGTGCAGACGCGCGCGAGCCAGAACCTCGCGCTCGTTCTCTTCGCGACCCGCCGGTTCGACGAGGCGGCCGCGTCGTGCGAGGCCGTCATCGCAGACGCGCGGGGCCGCGGCGACACGCGCTTCGAGGGCTGGACGCGGATCTACCTCTCGCGGATCCACCGCGCGACCGGTGACCACGCCGGCGCCCTCGAACAAGCGCGGCTCGCGATGCAGGCTCTCGAGGGCTCACCCCCCGCGTACGCGGGCGCGCTGGCGGCCCACGCGCTCGCGGCCATCGACGCGGGCGCACCCGCCGACGGCGACATCGCCGCGCGCGAGGCGCTCGCCATCCTGGACGAGTACGAAGGTATCGAGGAGTTCGAGTCGCTCGTGCTGACGGCGGCGGTCCGCGCGACGGCCTCGGTGGGCGAGCGCGACGAGTCGCGAGCGATGGCCGAACGTGCGTCGGCTCGGCTCGAGCGCCGCGCCCGATCGATCGACTCGCCGGCGCTCGCGCGGAGCTTCCTCGACGCGGTGCCCGAGAACGTCGAGCTCCGCGAAGCCTGCGCCGCGGTTCTGGGCGCCCGCTCCGAGAGTGGCCTCGCGCGCGAGCGGATCGAGCGAGTCTGGTCCGCCGACGCCTTCGCGGCCGACGCCGCGCTCGTCGTCGAGCGCTTGCGGCGTCACCTCGAAGTCGCGCTCGACGGAACCGGCTCGGTGACGCGCGGGTTCCCCGGTCCCGAGGCGATCCTCGCCGACACGCCGCCCGGGTTCGCGCCCGAGCCGACGCAAGATCTCGCCGCGTTCTTGGAGCACGTCCTCGCGCGCTCCCCGACGCAGCACCACCCGCGCTACGTCGGCCACCAGGTGAGCGCGGCCGTTCCGCGCGCGGCGGTGCTCGGCCTGGTCGCGCAGGTGCTCAACAACGGCATGGCCGCGTTCGAGTCGGGGCCCGCCATCGTCGCCCTCGAGCGTCGCGTGATCGAGTGGATGCTCGAGACGGCTGGGTTCCCCGCCGCGGGAGGCGGCGTGCTGACGTCGGGCGGCTCGCTCGGCAACCTGACCGCACTCCTCGCCGCGCGCCGCGCGGCCGAAGAGCCCCACGGCGCCATCCTGGTGTCCGAGCAGGCGCACTATTCGATCGAGCGCGCCGCTCAGATCATGGGCCTCGGCCGCGACGCGGTCGTGACGATCGCGACCGACGACCGCTTTCGTCTCGACCCCGCCGACCTCCAGCCGGCGATGGAGCGCGCGCGCTCCCGCGGCCTCACGCCGTTCGCGGTCGTCGCCAGCGCGGGCGCGACCGGGACGGGCTCGATCGATCCGCTCGAAGCCGTCGCCGACTTCGCCGTCGCCCACGCGCTCTGGATGCACGTCGATGGCGCGCACGGTGCCTCGGCGCTGCTCTCCGCGCGCTACCGAGACGATTTACACGGCCTCGGGCGCGCCGACTCGCTCGTGTGGGATGCTCACAAGCTCCTCAGCATGCCCGCGCTCGCGACGGCGGTGCTCTTTCGGCGGGGTGAGGCGGCGTACGCGACCTTCGCCCAGAAGGCGGCCTACCTCTTCGAAGAGCGCGCCGAGCCGCCCTGGTTCGATATCGGTCTCCGCACGGTCGAGTGCACGAAGCCGCTCATCGCGCTCACGCTCTACGGTGCCCTCGCGACGTTGGGCACCCGCGTGTTCGCCGACGCGGTCGAGCACGCGTACGACCTCGCGCGCGCCTTCGCCGAGCTCCTGGCGGGCGAGCCCGACTTCACGGTCGCGTGTCCGCCCGACGCCAACATCGTCTGCTTCCGGTTCGTCCCGCCCGACCGGGCCGAAGCAGAGCTCGACGATCTGCAGCGACGGGTCCGCGACCGCCTGCGCGAGAGCGGCGCTTTCTATTGCGTGCTCACCACCCTGCGAGGCCGCGCGCACTTGCGCGTGACCCTGATGAACCCCAAAACCAGCTCGGCCGACCTGTTCGCGCTCGTCGCCGCCATTCGCCAGGCCGGAGCCCGCTGACCCGTGTGCCTCATCCTTCTCGCCGCCGACCCCTCCGACGCGGTCGCCCTCGTCGTCGCCGCCAACCGCGACGAGGAGCACGCCCGGCCCACCCGCTCGGCGCACGGATGGGGCGCCGAGGGCGGCGTCTTCGGCGGTCGTGACCTCGCGAGCGGCGGCACATGGCTGGGCGTGACGCCCGGCGCCGCGGGCGGTCACGCGGCGAGCTGCCGGTGCGCTTTCTGCTCGGCGACGGAGACGCCACCGCATTCGCGCGCTCGCTCGAGCCCGAGCTGTCGGCGTACCCCGCGTTCAACCTGGTGATGGGCAGCCCGCAGGGCGGGTTCTTTCATTGGAGCGACGACGGCGGCGCGCCCGTCCGCATCGGCCCGGGGGTGCACGGCCTCTCCAACGCCCGGTTCGACGCGGCCTGGCCCAAGGTCGAGCGGGGGCGAGGCGCCATGCGGGCCGCGCTCCACCTCCCCGAGGGCGCTCGGAACACCGCCCTCTTCGAGGCGCTGGCGGACGAGACCATCGCCGGAGACGCAGCGCTGC
>CALKVR010000571.1 GCA_938004815.1 uncultured Polyangiaceae bacterium
CGCTCCATGGATCGATGATATCGATTCCGCAGCCCTCGAAGTCATCGACGTTCCGCGTCGCGATCGCGGCGCCAAAGACGCGCGCGATCGCCGCAATCTGCGCATCGAACGCGGAGATGGGCAGGCCCGCACGACGGCGGTCGGCGGAGATCGTCGCGTAGGCCGACGCGGCGTCGCTTCCGAACGGCAGCACACGGTCCGCGAAGTCACCCCGGAACATCCCGTCAGCCGCCGCAAGCAGGCCGTCTCGGCGCTTGCCCTTCGGCAGCAGCAGGATGCCGTGGAGAATCTCGGCTTCGGTGATGCTCGTGATGAACAGGTTGACCGCGACTTGGGCGTTCACCCAGCGCACGACCTTGGCCTCGGGCGAGGCTCGCATGAGCTCCGAGATCACGTTGGTGTCGAGAACGATCATCGCGGACGGGGCGGCTCGCGCGGCGGACCACGTCGCGGCAACTCTAAATCCACGCCCCCCAGCGCCTCGAAGCGCTCTGCGATGGCGTCCCCGAGTCGCGTCGGTTCGACGGTGCCCAGGGCGATCGCCGTCTTGAGGATGACGCGTACCTCCTCCTCCATCGAACGCCCGTGTCGTGCGGCGCGGACGCGCAGCCGCTCCTTCAAGGCGGGGTCGAGGTCGCGGATGGTGATGCTAGCCACTGACATCAATGATGGCACTGCCAGCATTGATGTCAACGCCCGCCGTTGTCGCTCATCTCACTGCGGCGCGACGCTCGGGCAGCCGCTGACGATCTGCACCTGCTCGACGGCGCCGCTCTTGAGCGTCTCGCACGCCGCGCCCACGAGCTCGACGGTGTCG
Source organism: uncultured Polyangiaceae bacterium (assembly GCA_938004815.1). GTDB lineage: Bacteria > Myxococcota_A > Polyangia > Polyangiales > Polyangiaceae > Xiheicaenibacterium. The sequence goes on from CALKVR010000571.1 coordinate 818, forward strand.
GCGTCGACCCACGTCCACCCGTCGACCGGGTCCAGGAACACGACCTCTCCGTCGAAGTACACGTTGGTGAGGCCCTGATCCTCGGGCGGGTCGGCGAGGTCGAACGTGCACGACACGAGCTCGCGCGCGATCTCTTTGAACACGTCGGCGAGGCCGTCGAGATCGTCGACACGGTAGTAGTACTCGGGCATCCCCGAGACGGGCACGCCGCCGTGCACGGCCATCTGGTCGAGGACCGTCCCGAAGAGCTCGCTGCCCGGGATGCCGATGACGTAGACGTTCGTGCCCTCGGCGACGAGCGCGTCGATCGCGGCCGCGGTCGCCTGGTGATCGAGGCAGTTCTCGACGAGACCCTCGGGCGGCGCGCAGCAGTTCGTGCTCGGTGGACACTCGCCGGCGATGTTGATCATGCACTGCGAGGCGTCGCACGAGAGCTGCGAGTTGCAGTTGGGGCCGCCATCGGTGGCGAGGATCACGACCTTGGGCGAGGGCTGCGACGCGAGCTTGGGCCGCACGGCCTGGAGCGTCGACGCGATCGGCGTGCCTCCGAGCGGAAAGCTGTCGATCGCGTCTTCGAACGCCGAGCCGGGGTTCACCTTCGGTGAGAACACCTCTTCGCCCGGCAGGCACTCGGTGCCAGGGCCCGCGTCGGGAGACGGAAACAGGGTGACGCCGACGCGGACGAGCGCGCCCAGCGTGTTCACGAGGTCGAGCGTGGCGAGCCGCACCTTTTCGTAGCGGCTCACCCCGCCCTCGAGATCGCTCATGCTGCCCGAGCGATCGATGACGAAGTAGAGGAGCGGGTACTTGGTCAGGGCGTTGTGGTACTCGCTGCCGCAGATGCTCGCGCCGTCGGACACGAACCCCGATGCCGACGAGCTGGCCACGCTCCCGGATTGAACCCCGCCCCCGACGCCGCTCCGCTCGGGCGAGCTGCACGCGCCCCACAACACGGCCGCCCAGACCGCGCAGAGCGAGAGGAACGCGAGGCGCTGCCGCACGCGTTCAGGATACACGCATCAGAGCGGGATGTTGCCGTGCTTGCGCTTGGGCGTATCCGCGCGTTTCGTCGAGAGAAACTCGAGCGCCGTCCCGAGGCGCTGCCGCAGGGTGCGGGGGTAGATGACCTCGTCGACGAAGCCGAGCTCGGCGGCCTTGTAGGGGTTCGCGAACTTCTTCTTGTACTCGTCGATGAAGGCGGCGCGCGACGCGGCGGGGTCGGACGCCTCGGCGATCTTTTGCCGGTAGACGATGTTGACGGCGCCGTCGGGGCCCATGACCGCGATCTCGGCGGTGGGGAACGCGAGGTTGTAGTCGGCGCGGATGTGCTTGGACGCCATCACGTCGTAGGCGCCGCCGTACGCCTTGCGCGTGATCACCGTGATCTTCGGGACGGTCGCCTCGGCGAACGCGTAGAGCAGCTTCGCCCCGTGGGTGATGAT
>CALKVR010000572.1 GCA_938004815.1 uncultured Polyangiaceae bacterium
CCGCGCCTCGTCGCCGCGGCGGCCGAGGTGCTGGTCACCGTCGGGCACCCGAAGGCGCCGGAGGCGGTGGGCAAAGCGCTCAAGGACGAGACCACGCGCGCGGCCGCCCTCCAGCTCGCCTACGACCTGGCCTCGCCCGCGCTCCGCGCGCCCCTCGCCGCGCTGCTCCCGAAGCTCGAGGGCACCGACGCGCTGCGCGCCGTGATGGCGCTCGGCCGCGCGGGCGCGGCCAGCGAGCTCGCGAAGCTCGTCGACGACGAGACCCTCGCGCCCGCCGCGGTGACCGCGCTCGGGACGATGGCCGGGCCGGACGCAGAGGCGATCGTCGCGAAGGGGCTCGCCGACGAGAAGCCGGCGCGGCGTCGGGCGTTCGTGCGCGCCGCGCTCGTGCGCGCGATCGTCACCGGTCGAGCGCCCGAGGCGCTCGAGCCAGCGCTCGGCGCGCTCGCATCGAGCCGCGACGCGTCGGATCGCGAGACGTCGGCTTTCGGTCGGGTCGCGCTCGGCCTCGCGCCGACGGCCGACGTCCTCGGCGCCGGCCGCGACCTCGCCGTCGTCGCAGGCGCCGCTCGCGCCGCTTCGGCGCGCGGCCGCGAAGCGCTCGAGCCGTTCGTGGCGATGCTCGTCGACGTCGATCCCGAGGCGCCGTCACCCCGCGCCGTCGCGGCCGGCGTCGCCCTGCTCGACCGAGACCTCGCCGATCGCGTGCCGTTCACCAAGCTCCTGCGCCTCGCCGAGAACGGCGGCGCCCTCGCTCCGCTGGCGGCGCGATGGCTGCCCCGCCGCGACGACGGCGTCGCACGCGATCGTGTCCGCGCCCTCTTCGCGGGCACCGACGCGGCCGTGCGCGTGGCGGTGGCGCTCGGCTACGGCGAGGCGAGCGACCCGTCGAGCGTCAGCGTCCTCGCCGCTCGCTACCACGACGAAGATGACGAACGTGTCAGGCGCGCGATCGTTCGAGCCTTGGGGATGCGCGGCGAAGCCCAGCGCGTTCGGGTGCTCGAGATCGCAGCGTCGGTCGACCCCGACGAAGAGGTGCGGCGCCTGGCGCGGCTCGGGCTCGGCAAGCGGCGGCTCGGGCCGCCGGCGCCGTTCGAGCCCGCTCTCGCGACGCTGCTCCGCGTTGACAGCGGCGGGGCTTCGCAGCCGCCGCTCCGCTTGGTGCTCCCGTCGGGGCTCACCGTCCCCGTGCTGCCCGCTCCCGACGGCGCGCTCCTCTTGAGCGGCGTGCCGTACGGCGAGTCGGCCCTCGAGCTCACCGACCTGGAGGCGCCTGCCCCATGAGCGCCGCGCCCCCCGATGACTCGTTCGAGGCCAGCACCGAGCGTCTCTCCGAAATCGTCGAGGAGCTCGAGCGCGGCGATCTGCCGCTCGAGCGCGCCCTCGCGCTCTTCGAAGAGGGGGTGCGTCTGTCGCGGCGCGCGCAAGAGAAGATCGAGCGGGCCGAGAAGCGGGTCGAAGAGCTGCTCGGTCTCGACACCGCCGGCAAGCCGGTCGTCAAGCCGCTCTCTGCCGCTGGCCGCGACCCGGAGGAGCCATGACGACGCCGTCCGAGCCGCGCACGGCGCGGGCGATCATCGTCGGCAACGAGCTCCTGACGGGCAAGATCGCCGACAAGAACCTCGCCACCCTCGCCCGGGTGCTGCGCAAGCTGGGGGTCGTGCTCGAGCAGGCCATCGTCGTGCCCGACGTGCAGCCGGTGATCGCCCGCCTCGTACGCGAGGCCGCGGCCTCGGCGACATGGGTCTTCACGAGCGGCGGCGTCGGGCCCACGCACGACGACGTCACCATCGCGGCCGTGGCCGACGCGTTCGACGAGCCGGTGGTGGTCTCGCCCGAGCTCGACGCGCTGATCCGCGTCGCCTACGGCGAACGCTTGAAAGAGGGCCACCTCTTCATGGCGCGCATCCCGCGCGGCGCGCGCCTCGTGAAGAGCGAGTCGATCCCCTGGCCCGCGACCCTGATGCGCAACGTCTGGGTACTACCGGGCGTGCCGGAGATCTTCGAGCTCAAGATGCAGCTCGTCGAGGCCGAGGTGGGCGTTGGCGCGCCGTTCGTCACCCTGGCCGTGCTCACCACGCTGGACGAGGGCAACCTGAAGCCGCTGCTCGATCGCGTGGTGAGCGAGCACCCAGGCGTCGACGTCGGCTCCTACCCCCGCTGGACGGACCCGAAGGTCCGCACCAAGGTGACGTTCGACGCGCGTGACGAGGCCGCGTGCCGCCGCGCGCGGCAAGCGTTCGTCGACAGCCTGCCGGACGGCACGCTGGCCGGGCTCGACGGCTGACGTCGAGAGACGAAACAGGAAGACAAGAAGACAGGACGGCTGTGGCAGCCCGTGGCGGACGCCACCGTCGAAAGCGGCGCCGCCACCTTCGAGCGCGGTCTTTCGGCCGAAAACGCGCGGCTGGATGGGCACGGCGTGTGCGAAGGGCCCGCGCATGGAAACCGATATCGATTCGTTCGAGGGGCCGCGCGAGCGCGCGATGCGCGAGGGCGTGGGCGCCCTGGACGAGATGGGGCTCGTGGCGCTGTTGCTCGGCACCGGCACGCGGGGGATCCCGGTCACGTCGCTCGCGCGCGCGCTCGTCGAGGGGGCCGACGGGATCGTGCCCCTGGGCCGAGCGAGCGTGGCGCTCCTCGCGCCGATCCCGGGCGTCGGCCGGGCCAAGGCGCTCCGCCTGGCGGCCGCCTTCGAGCTGGGCCGACGAGCGGCGGGCGCCGCCCTCGAGCCCCGCGAGCCGCTCTCCACCTCCGAGGCGGTCGCGGCGCTCATGCGCCCGCGCCTCGGTCACTTGGACCACGAAGAGATGTGGGTCCTCAGCCTCGACGGTCAGAACGGCCTCCGATCCATGCGGCGCGTCGCTCAGGGCGGCCTGCACGGCTGCAGCGTATCGGCGCGCGATATCCTCCGCGCCGGGCTGATCGACGCCGCGAGCGCCATCGTGATCGTCCACAACCACCCGAGCCACGATCCAACCCCGTCGCCCGAAGATGTCTCGATGACCCGCATCGTCGTCGAGGCCGGCGACATCGTCGGGCTCCCCCTCGTCGACCACGTGATCGTCGCCGGGCGCCGCCACGCATCGCTCTTGGATCTCGGCCTTTTGGGCTAGCTAACTTACGTGACCGCGGGGCGGGGGGTCGGTTACCCTTTCGCCTGGCGCTCCCCCTGCATGGCGACGCACGAAACCATAGAGTACTTTCCGTCTACCGATCAGGGGCGCGTGCGCGACCTGAACGAAGACAACTTCCTCGTCGACAAGAAGCTGGCGCTCTCGATCGTCGCCGACGGCATGGGCGGGCACGCGGCCGGTGAGGTCGCGAGCGCGCTCGCGGTCCGCCTCATCCACCAAGAGGTTCGCCGCCGCTTCGATCTCATCAAGGCGTACGGGTCGGGCAGCGCGTCGCGCGACTCTGCCCGCGAGATCATGCACTCGATGGAGTCGGCGGTCTTGCGCGCGTGCTCGCGCATCCACGAAGAGGCGAAGAGCGACTCGTCCAAGCGCGGCATGGGGACGACGCTGTCGTCGCTCCTCGTCACGGGCTCGCACGGCTTCGTGGCCCACGTCGGTGACAGCCGCATCTACCTCTACCGCGACGGAAAGATCCAGCAGATCACCGAAGACCACACCGTCTACAACGAGCTCATCCGCCGCGGCCGCTTGACCAAGGAGCAGATCGAGAAGGTCGCGCAGAAGAACGCGGTGACGCGCGCGGTCGGGGTGTACGAGCGGGTCGAGGTCGACACCCTGATGCTCGAGCTCCTCCCCGGCGACCAGTTCCTCCTCGCCTCGGACGGCTTGCATGGCTACATCAACCACGTCGCCGAGCTCGAGCCGTACTTCGAAGAAGAGGACGGCGACAAGGCGTCGCGCGAGCTCGTCGAGCTCGCCAACAAGAAGGGTGGCAAGGACAACATCACCTGCGTGCTCGTTCGGGTGGGCCAGACGGGGGCCAAGGACACCGAGCGCGCCCGTCGCCTCGCCGTGCGGCGCGAAGCGCTCGCCGGCATGCCGCTCTTCTCGAAGCTGCACGAGCGCGAGATGCTCCGCATCATGCAGGTGGCCGAGGTCCTGGAGTTCGAGTCCGGCCAGGACGTCGTGCGCGAGGGGGATCGAGGCGACGAGCTGTTCATCGTCGTCGACGGCGTGCTCCAGATCCTGCGCGGCGAGCAGGTCCTCTCGGAGGTCGGCCCCGGCGAGCACTTCGGCGAGATGGCCCTCATCCGCTCGCTCCCCCGGTCGGCGACCGTGCGTGCGCTGGAGAAGAGCGAGCTCATCTCCATTCGCCGCGCCGACTTCTTCGGCATCCTCCGCAAAGAGTACGAGCTCGCGGGCAAGCTGCTCTGGCAGTTTCTCGGCGTGCTCGCCGACCGCCTCGATCAGACGTCGCGCGACCTCTCGAGCGCGAAAGAAGAGCTGGCGGCCGAGGACATCTCCGACGCGATCGCCGAGGACGAGGAGCTCGCTGGCGCAGACGCCCCCGCCGACGGTGACACGAGCTCGACCGAGCCCGGGGCGGTCGACGAGACCACGCCCGACGGCGCGGCCCTGGCCGCGGCCCCGCCCGGTGACGGCGCGCCGCCCGCCTCTTTGGGCAAGACGCTTCCGTCGTCGGCGGCAGTGGCGGCTGCGCGCGTGCAGGTCCGCGGCGCGCTCGGCACGATGCCGCTGATCGATGTCGAGTCCGCGTCCGGCGAGAGCTCCTCGTCGACCGACCCGAACGGCAGTGCGCCGAGCGCTCCCGACAGGTGACGGCGCTCGCGCGCGGCCTCGCCTCGTCGTTCGCGCGTGCGGCGCTGCCGCTCTGCTTCGCGCTCCTGTCACGCCGTGCGGCCTCGGCCGAAGAGCCCAAGGCGATCGGCGAGCCCGTCGTCATGCGCGAGCCCAGCGAGGCGCTGGTGGTGGCCGACGCCGCCGACGAAGGCGATCCATTCGATATTTCGATCGGGCTCGCCTACGAGGCGCAGATCGCGCGGGGCGTGATCGCTCGCGAGGGAGGCGACGCGGTGGCGCGCTTCTCACGCGTGACGTCGCGGCTCATCCCGACCGCCGAGATCGGCCTGTACCGCGACCTCGCGCTCACGCTGGGCTTTCCGATCGTGCTCAGCGACACGCGGGATCTGACCCCTGCGCGCGACGCGACGTCGGGCTCGATCGACGCCGACGGCGAGACGCTCGTCGTGCTCCCGATGGAGGCGGTGGAGCGGAGCGGGCTCGAGCACATGGCGTTCGGCATCCGCGCCGCGCCGCTCAACCAGTCGCGCGTCGCCGCGTTCCCCACGTGGCTCTTGGCCCTTGAGACCCGGCTCGCGGTCGGGCCCGTGATGCGACCCTGCACCCGCACCCCGGCCGACGGGCAAGTCGCGTGCGCCAAGGCTGGCGACGTCGACCGCGACGGCGTGCGCGACCCCGGCGAGCCCGATCTGGCCGAGGCGCCGACGCCGGGGCTCGCTCGCGGCACGACGGGGCTGTACGCCGCGACCGCGATCGGCCGCCGCGTCCGCTACGTCGAGCCGTACGGTGTGCTCGACGTGTTGGTCGAGATCCCGCTCTCGGGCAGCCTCTTCGACGAGGCCTCGATGGGGCAGACGTTGCTCCCACCCGTGCGCGCGTCGGCCACCCTCGGCCTGGCCGTCATCCCGTGGGAGAACCGCGAGAAGTTCTCGCGCGTGAACGTCGATACGAGGGCGGTCGTCCACTACCGATCGAGCGGCCTCGACTACAGCGAGGCGTTCGACGCGATCGGCTCGAGCGCAGCCGGTGCGCTGCGCGTCTTGCGCGACGATGGCGCGGTGACGGGCCTGACCACCGTCGCGTCGTACCCCTCGTTCGCCGTCGACAGCTCGGCGACGTGGCAGGCCAGCTCGTTCATCAAGCTCGCGCTCGGTGTGGCACTCCGCTATGACCTGCCTCATGCGATCACCGCGGATGACGAAGGCAGCCCCGCCTACCGCGCGGCGATCAGCCGCGAGGGCAACCGGCTCGAGGCGCGCGATTCGTTTCGGGTTACGATCGGGGCCCGCGCAGCCGTGAGCTTCTGACCATGCGCTTCACGCTCACCGACGAAGAAGGCGGCGTTCGACTCGACAAGGTGCTGTGCGCACGCATGCCCGGCCTCGGCCGCGCCGCGGTCAAGCGCCTGTTCTCCGAAGGGCGGGTGAAGCTCGTCGGTTCGTCGGGCGCGCCTCGCCGGGCCGTGAAGGGCGATGTCGGGGTCGCCGGCGTCGAGGTCGACGTCGAAGCGCCGTCCACCGACACGACCGCGGTCGCCGACCCCGACACGGCGCTCACGGTCGTGCTCGAGACGGACCGTGTCCTCGTCCTCGACAAGCCGGCCGGTCAGCCGACGGCCCCGCTGGCGCCGGGCGAAAAGGGCGCCCTCGCGAACGCGCTCGTCGCGCGCTACCCCGAGGTTTCGCCGATCGGCTTTTCTCCGCGCGAGCCGGGGCTGTGCCACCGCCTCGACACGGACACGTCGGGCCTGGTCCTGGCGGCGAGGACGCCCGAGGCCTTTCAGACGCTGACGACCGCCCTCCGAGAGGGCCGCCTCGACAAGCGGTACCTGCTCCTGGTGTCGGCGCGCGATCTGCCGTCGACCGGCACGATCGACATCGGCCTCGCGCCTCACCCCAAAGACAGGCGCCGCGTGCTCGCCTGCTTGCACCCTCGCGACGTGGCGCGCAACGACCCTCGCCCCGCGAGCACGACGTACCAGGTCCTGTCCGAGCACGGCGGGGTCGCGCTCGTCGAGGCGCGCGCGCCCAAGGCCATGCGCCACCAGATCCGGGCGCACTTCGCCGCCATCGAGCATCCTCTCCTGGGCGACCTCCTCTACGGCGCCGAGCCGGTGCCGGGCCTCTCGCGGCACGCGCTCCACGCCCACTACATCGCCTGGGGCGGTGACAAGGTCGTCCCTGCGCTGGCCGTGACCAGCCCTTTGCCCCCCGAGCTGGCTCGCTTCGTCGCCGACGCCTGACGCCCGCTGGCTTTCGCGGCCGGGCCGGCCTGATCGGCCAGTTTTTCGGCAACTTGGCCCGCTTCGGCGGACCGTGCGACGAGGGCGGTATGGTCTCGCGGTCGGTCCTGCGGCTCTCGGTCGCGGTCGTGCTCGGCCTCGCGCTGCTCGCGTCGGCGGCCGACGCCCGCGCGTGGGTCGAGCTCACGGTCGCGCGGGACGACGTGAAGGTCGAGATCGATCGCCAGGGCCACGCGCGTGTCGAGCACCGTGTGCTCCTGCTGGTGAGCGGCGGACCGCTGCCGTCGTTCGTCGTTCGTGGCGTCGACCCCGATGCGACGCTCGAGGACGGCGCCTTCGTCATCCTCGAGAAGGACGAGAAGGCGGGCAAGCTCGACGCCGCGCGGCCGCTCAGGTTGACGAAGAAGACCGTGGAAGCGGGGGCGTCGGCGATCTCACGCACCGATATCGAGGTCGCGTTCGAGGACAAGGGGATCAGCCGCGGGCGCTTCGTCGTCGTGTTTCGCTACCGCACCGATCTGTTCGCGGCGGGCTCGCTCAAGCACGACGGCACGAGCGCTGTCCTGCGCTGGACGGGGCCCGCGTGGGACGACGGGCTCGACACGACCCGCGCCAGCTTTCTCTTTCCGGTCGCGCCGACCGAGCCGCGCGCCGAGAGCCCGCCGTCGGAGGCGGGCGAGCCGGCGGACGACGCCGGCGTCCTCGCCACCGTCACGCGCAAGGGCCCCGTCGACGTCATCGAGCTCGTGCGGCTCTACGCGGCCAAGGGCGAGCGCGTCGTCTGGGCCGTCCGCGCGGATGCCCGCGCGTTCGACGTCGGTCTGCCCGCGACCGCTGCGCCCGCGCCCGCGCCCGCACCCGACGCCAAGGCCGCTGCGGCGCGCCGCGTGGGCCCGGAGATCTGGCTCGCCGGTGCGTTCATCCTCTTCGTCGTCGTGGCCGGGCTCGTGTTCCTCCAGGGCCAGGACGTGAGGGCGCGGGCCGCGGAGCGATCGGTCGTGCCCAGGCCGCTCATCCCGCTCCCGCTCTTCGTCCGCGCGTTCGCGGGCGCGTCGGCCTACCTGGGTGGAGTGTGGCTCTTTCACGGCGCGCGCCAGCCGTTCGCGGGCGCCGTCGTGATGGCGAGCTTCGCGCTCGTCGTCTGGTATCGGCCGATCGTGACGAAGAGCGAAGCGCGCGCCCCGGGCAAGTGGCTGCCCGTGCGTCTCGGCGAGGTGTTCGGTCGCGCGGCGCCGGCGGCGAGCGGGCTGTTCCACCTCGACTCGCGCCGCGCGCGCGTCGTGGTCGCGCTCGCGATGCTGACCGCGCTCGGCGTCGTGGTCTGGCTGGCGCGCCGCTCGCCGGACGCTGCGCTCCTCGCTGCCGCGTGCGCCGCGCCGCTCCTTGCCCTGTTCGCGAGCGGGGGCCGGCGATCGCTGCCCGTCGATCTCGCGGTCGACCCGATCCCGATGCTCCATCGCATCGCTCTGCGCGTGCAGCGGGCCCGGCCCGGAGTCCGCCTCATCCCCAGGCTGCGTCTGCCCGAGGGCCGCCCCGACGCGGACGAGGTGCGGCTCGTCGTGCTGCCGGCGGAGCCCGCTCCCGGGCTGCGTGCGATCGAAGTCGGCATGGGCTTCGCGCTCGGTCCGGGCGGCTACGTCCTCTTGCCCGAGATCCTGCTCCGGTTCGAGAGCAAGAGCGCGTGCGAAGCGATGGTGCGGAGCCTCGAGGCGTCGGGCCGACGCGCCCCTGGTCGACGCCTCGACGAGCGGGTCCTCGTGTTCTCGCCCAAGCTCCCGACCGCGCGCATGACGGCCGAGCTCGTCCTCGCGGTCCTCGATCGCGCGAGCGCCCCCAAGGCGCGCGGCGCGTCGCCGACGGGCGCGACGCGAGCCCGCGGGCCCGGGACGTCGCCCAAGCAGAGGCCGAGCGCGACCGTCGACGCCGCGGCGTAGCCCGCAGGGTTGCACCACGTCGAGATCGGCGCGACCCTCTGGTCGTCCCGTGACCAAACGACAAACCGTGCCGAGCGAGGGGCTCCCCATCGGCGTCTCTTTTCGCGTGCTCTTCTCGCCGCGCGGCGACGCGCTCGCGACGTGCGGCAAACGGACGGTGATGTTGTGGGATGTCGCCGAGCGCAAGAAGCGCTGGGAGACGACGTCGCTCAAGGACCCGTCCGAGCTCGCCATGTCGTCGGA
>CALKVR010000573.1 GCA_938004815.1 uncultured Polyangiaceae bacterium
CGGTGCCTCGCTGCGCCGCGGGGCCCGCCGCGGCTGGCTTGGCAGCCTTGCCCGTTCTGGCGGCCGGCTTGGCCTTCTTCTTCTTGGTCACCCCCATCGCCACGACTCCACGGTGCGGACGGTGACGAAGAGCGGGACGAGGGTGAGCGCGCCCCAGAACACGAGACGACGCGTGTCGACGAGGCCGCGCGACAGATCGTTCATCGTCGACCAGACCGAGACGTGCGAAGCGACGTCGCGCGACGGGCCCGGGTCGAGGAAGAACTCGGCGAAGCCGAACGAAAAGAGCAGCAGGATGAACGCAGCGCCGCCGACCGCGGCCGAGAGCTGGCTCGCCGTCATCGCGCTCGCGAGCGTGCCGATCGACAGGTACGCGGCGCCGATGAGCAGCGTGCCGAGGTAGCCCGTGGCGACCAGGTTGGTGTCGATCTCACCGAAGCGCGAGAGCACCACGATGTAGAGCGTCGTCGGCGCCCAGAGGCCGACGTAGACCGTGAGCGCGGCCAGGTACTTCCCGAGCACGACCCCGGCGGTGCTCACCGGCGCCGTGAGCAGCGCCTCGATCGTGCCGGCGCGCCGCTCTTCGGCGAAGAGCCGCATCGTGAGCATGGGGCAGATGATCGCGAGGGGAAAATAGAACAGCGCCGTCTGCCCGAAGAACGCCTCGACCGGGCCCGCGCCCAGCACGACGTCCTGTTGTGAAGCGAAGTTCGCGACCAGCAGGAAGAAGAAGAGACCCTGGAGCAGCAGGAACGCGACCGCCAGCACCCAGGCGACGGGCGTCACCACCTGCGCGAGCAGCTCGCGCTTGAAGATCGGCCAGAAGCCTCTCAAGCGGCCTCCGGCTTGGTGAGCTCGGCGAACACCTGCTCGAGCGACGAGCGCGGAGCGATCTCGAGCACCCCCACGCCCGCGCCGACGAGCGCGGCTACGGCCCGCTCGGTGACGTCGTCGGGGTCGGCGCCGGCGTCGAACGCGACCGAGAGGCCGTGGTCGCCGTCGACGTCGACCGATGCGACGCCCTCGAGACCACGGAGCTCCTCGCCCGCCGTCGCCGCTTCGCCCCGGATGCGCACCCGCACGCCGTCTCCGCGGCGGAGCGCGCGGAGCTCGTCGATGGTGCCCTCGGCAACGAGCTCGCCTCGCGCGATCACGATGCCGCGGCTGCACATCGCTTCGACCTCCGACAGGATGTGGGTCGAAACGAAGACGGTGTGCTTCTCGCTGAGCCTCGCGATGAGGGCGCGTACCTCGCGGATCTGGTTCGGGTCCAGGCCCGCGGTCGGCTCGTCGAGGATGAGCAGGGGCGGGGGGGCGACGAGCGCGTCGGCCAGGCCCACGCGCTGGCGGTAGCCCTTGGAGAGCTGACCGATCAGCACTTTTTCCATTCCCTCGAGCCCCGCGTCCTCCATCGCTCGATCGACCGCGGCCTGCCGTGCCGGTCGCTTCACGCCTTTGAGCTCGGCGCGGTAGCGCAGGTACTCGTCCGTCCGCATCTCGGGATAGAGCGGCGAGGCCTCGGGCATGTAGCCGATGTTCTCGCGCGCCGAGAGGGGGTCCTCGGTGATGCTGAAGCCGGCGACCCGCACGTCGCCGCTCGTCGGCCCGAGAAACCCCGCGAGGATCCGCAGCGTGGTGCTCTTGCCCGCGCCGTTCGGGCCCAGGAACCCGACGACCTCTCCGGGGTCGACGCGGAAGGAGATGTCCCTCACGGCCTGGAACGACCCGTAGCGCTTGGAGAGGTTCTTGACCTCGATCATGCCCGGATACGCCAGTTCCCGCGGTACGTCCGGCCGACGTCGTCGGCGGTCGGGTCGGTGACGATCAGCTCGGGGCGCCCGTCCTGGGCATAGATGACGGTGTTCTGCCGAAACACCCGGCCGAAGGCGATGGCCTCTTCGCGGTCCATCGCGTGGACGAGCCAGGCGGGCTCACGGAACGTGCCCTCGCCCTCGCCCTCGCTCCCGACGACCGGCTCGACCCGGTAGCAGCCGAGGATGAGGAGGTCTCGGAGGACCATGTGCCGGGATTCGTTTACCCGGCGGGGCAACAGCATCGAGCGCGGGTTGTAGGCGGTCAGGAGCGCGAACCGGCGCGTGAGGAGCTCGGGCATCCCGCGAGGATCGGCGGTGTTTTCGCCGTCCATCGAGACCCGGAGGGGGCCGGTGGCCGTCGGGATCTCGTAGAGGGTCGAGAGGTATCCCCTGAGGAGGCCCTGGTCCATCGTTCCGCCGTGGGGTAGCAGATGGGGGCGCGCGGACCAAGCCCTGGGGCCCGAAAGTTGCGTCGATTCGGCCATGACGGTATGCCCGTGTTCGTCATGCGTTCGGCTCTGGCCCTGGGGATGCTGCTGTCCGCGCTCGTCGGCAGCGTGGTGGGCTGCGGCTCGAAGAAGCCAGCCGAGTGCGGCGAGCTCGTCGCGGTCATCAACCGCGGGATCGGGGCCCTCGAGAAGGGTCAGAAGCAAGAGAAGAACGATCCGAGCGGCACGCTCGAGCTCCGCGCGATGGCCGACACCGCCGACAAGACCGCCGACGAAGCGTCCAAGCTCGAGCTGAGCCTGCCCGAGACGAAGGGCATCGCGACCCGCTACGCGCAGATGGCCAAAGACGTCGCCAAGGCTGCGCGGGAGATCGCCGACGCCGCCGAGAAAAAGGACCTCGATCGCATCGCCAAGGGGCGCACCGCGCTGACGTCTGCGGTCGAAAAAGAAGACCCGATCGTGCAAGAGCTCAACA
>CALKVR010000574.1 GCA_938004815.1 uncultured Polyangiaceae bacterium
GCGAGGGCGTCGAGGGCGGTGAGGAGCTCGGCCGCGGTCTGGTAGCGCTCGTCGAAGTCCTTGTGGAGGAGCTTCTGCGTCAAGGCCTCGAGGCGGTCGTCGACGGTGATGCCGGCGGCGCGCTCGCTCATCTTGGGCGCCGGCGCGTGGCGCTGTTTGGCGAAGAGCTCGGACTCGGTCTTGGCCTCGAACGGGTGCTTGCCCGTCAGCATCTCGTACAAGATCACGCCGAGGGCGTAGAGATCGGCGCGGTGATCGACGAGCTCCATCCCGAACGCAGCCTCGGGGGCCAGGTACTCGACGGTGCCGAAGATGACGCCGCGCGCGGTGAGGCGCGAGTCTTCTTCGGCCTCGTCGGCGGGCAGGGTCGAGAGGCGTGCGCCGTCGATCTTGGCGAGGCCGAAATCGATGATCTTTGCCTCGCCCCCCTCGGCGATGACGACGTTTCGCGGCTTGAGGTCGCGGTGGACGATCCCCCGAGCGTGAGCGTGGTCGAGGCCCTGCGCGATCTGCCGCGTGATGGTGACCGCGCGCTTCGCGTCGAAAGGGGCCTCGCGATCGAGCACCTCGCGGAGCGTCTCGCCCTTGACGTACTCCATCACGAGGTAGCGCGAGCCGTCGGCGAGGTCGCCGAAGTCGGTGGCGCCCGCGATGTTGGGGTGACCGACGTGTGAGCCTGCGAGCGCTTCGCGCTCGAAGCGGAGCTCGAGCTCGGGCAGGTCGTGCACGTCGGGGTGTAGCACCTTGATCGCGACGCGCTTCTTCAGCTTGAGGTGGCGCCCGAGGTAGACCGTCCCCATCGACCCGGTGGCGAGCACCTCGTCGAACCGGTAGCGCTCGTCGACCGTCGTCCCGACGAGCGCGCGAGAGCGCTCGGCCTCAGAGCTCACAGGACCAGGGCCCGACGAAGATGGCGGCGCGCCGGCAGGTGACGACGACCGTGCGCTTGGGCGTGTGCATCTGGAACGTCTGCCCGAACGGCGTGCGCGCCATGTGCGAGAACTTGGCGTTGCAGTCGGGCCCTTGATCACCGCACGCGACCCGCTTGGCGTCGGCGACCACGGCCGTGTTGTCGCCGAGGACGTTGTAGAGGCACGCCGCCGAAAAGCCGATGCCGGCGGCGAAGACGATCACGCTCAGGGTGCGGCGGCTCACGGGGGGATGATAGCCCGAGGCGTGGTCAGTAGAGGCCCGGGACGATGCGGTACTTCACCTTGTCGCAGTAAGCCGTCCAATCGTCACCGTACTTCGTCTGGCAGGCGCGGTGGTCGCGCCGCTCGCGGTCGACCAAGAGGGGGGTGAAGTAGATGAAGTAGAAGTACGGGACGATGTGGGTGAACCCGCACGGTAGGCACCACGCGAGCGCCATCGTCAGATCGCCGAAGTAGTTGGAGTGCCGTGCGAGGCCCCACCACCCCGACGTGAGGAGCTTCGTGCCCCGCCTCGTCGTGATGAAGCTCGGCGGCTTGCCCCAGATGCGGGCGTCGGGGTCGGTCTTGAACCGGTGCTTCTGCAGGTTGGAGCTGCGAAACACGTAGTAGCCCGCGAAATTGAGGGCGATGAGCAGCGGCGCGGCCCAGACCGGCACCGCCGGGCTCTCGTAGACGAGGTACTGGGCCTGGAGCGAGAAGGTGAACGGCATCCACACCAGGAACGCGAACGCGAGCATGAAGCCGTAGTTCTCGTTGTTGATGTCCCAGGTCGAGAGCATCGCGTCCTCGAACCAGTAGAAGTCGGCGACGTAAAAGAGCTGGAACAGGCACACGAGCGCCATCGGCAGCGAGAGGGTGCCCTCACGCAGGTACTCGGCGTGCGCCATCGCGAGGGTGACGACGATCCACGAGGTCATGGCGATCTTCGACTCGAAGAAGAGCTTCAGGTCGAAGCGTTCTCCGAGGCGCGGGTTGAGCGCCGTCCCCATGAAGTAGTCGTAGAGGAGGTGATCGCTCCGCACCTCGTTGCGCTTCGAGCGAAAGCCGTATCCGTAGAGGAAGGCGGCCAGCACGTACGAGGCGAGGATCGCGGTCGTGAGGAGCGGACCGAGCTCGGCCAGGACGTCTGCCCCCGTCACGACCCCGGCCCACGCGAGCGCGCCGAGCGCGCCCAGCGTCACCCAGAGCGACAGAAAGCCGTTCAGCTTGTACTGCATGCGCAGGCCGTCGCGCTGCGGGATGCTCGTCACGACGCGACCGGGGAGGATCACCTCGAGCAGCGCCTGAAAAGCGACCCAACCCACGATGATGAGCGCAGCGCGTGGGGTGGGGACGGGGATGGCATCGATGGTCGCCGCCGACGGCAAGAACAGCGCCCCGCCGTTCGTGTGGACGACCAGCCAGAGGTACAGCGTCAAGAGTGGTAGGAGCGAGATGAACGCGGCCGCCCCGAGCGGCCCACCGAAGTGCGACGTGTCGGCCTTCTTCGCCTTGTCGGCGGTCGAAGCCGCCGGCGCTTCGCCTGTCGCGGCGCCCGCCATCGGTCAGCTCCCCCTCGCGGCTCGCCGCGCGAACGCGGAAAAGGACGGGTTCGTCTTCTTCACCTCGCCGAGGGGCGCGCTCTCGCCGCCGTAGGCGTGGCCAGGAAACAGCACGAGGTCGTCGGGCAGCGTGGAGAGGCGCTGCGTCAACGTGCGCTCCATCTCGGCCGCGTCGCCGCCGGGCAGATCGACCCGCCCGCACCCGCGAAGAAACAGGGTGTCGCCCGAGACGAGGGCGCTGCCGACCCGAAAGCACTGCGAGCCGGGCGTGTGCCCGGGCGTGTGGAGGAGCTCGACCTCGAGCCCGCCGACCTTCACCTTGTCGTTCGCGTCGTGCCTGACG
>CALKVR010000575.1 GCA_938004815.1 uncultured Polyangiaceae bacterium
CCCGGGTTGTGAGCGCCTGTGAGACGCGGTCGAGCTCGCCCTGCATCGCGGCCTCGAGCCTCGCGAGCCACTTGTCATCGATGACGAGGGCTTTCACCTCGTCTTCGGTGAGCTTGCCGTACTTGGCGGTGTAGCTCTCGATCAGCGCCTCTTGCGCCTGCTTAAGCTTCGCGCGCAGGTCGGACTCGCGCTCGACGAGGGTGAGATACCGCTGGAGCTGCGCGCGCTCCTCCGCCGCGTCGTCGTCGTGCTTGATCGCCTTGATGCGCGCGGTCGCTGACGCCTTGGTGATCTTGTCGGCGTCGTTCCGCGCCTCTGCCAAGAGGCCCTCGTCGCCTGCCTGCTCTTCGACCAGCTCCTCGATCTCTTGCGCGACGCCGGCGGCGTCGGACTCGAGCTTGTCGATCGCGGTCTGCTCCCTGGCAAAGTAGCGCGCGATGAGCAGCGCCGGCGGGACCAGGTCGGTCTTGAAGCGGGTCTTGCCGATGCGGAAGTCCTCTGCCTCGGGCCACGTCTCCTTCCCGTTCTTGTCCTTGACCGGGAGGAGCGGGCGCGGCTTCGCGGCGGCGAGCCAGCCGTCGGAGGCGACGAGGTACACGTCGTCTTGCATCGTCTCGGCCCAGAGGTCCATGAGGCGCTGGTAGACGTCGTAGGGGTCGAGGAGCTTGGCGCGCTCAAAGCGACGCAGCAGCGCCTCGCTGACCTCTTCGATGAGCACCTTCGGCCGCTCGCCCTTCTCGACGCCGTGGAGACGCGGGCTCACGTCGGTGCGCCACTTGCGATAGAGCTTCATCGTCTGCGTGCTCCACGCCGCGAACTCCTCGTGCTCGAAGATCGTCGCCTTGAGATCGGCGGCGGCGACGCGCAGCTCGGCGTAGCCTTTCCGCTTCGCTTTCTTGAACAGCGCGTCGCGCACGCCGGGCAGCACCTCCCAGTAGCGGCCGAGCGCGTCGAGGTCGCGCTCCGGGATGCCGCCGCGCAGGTGACCGTCGATGTCCTGCAGGTCTTCGGGCTCGCTCGGGTCGATGTAGCGCGGCAGGTTCAGGTTGAAGTCGTTCTTCGCGTCGCTGATCTCCGAGAGCGGTACCAGGCGCGAGTACCGCTCGACCTCGAGCTGCTTCGTGAACGTGTCGACGATCTTGTGGATGTCCTGCTCGCGGAGGCGGTTCTTCGGCCCGTCCTTCATGAAGCCCTTGGACGCGTCGATCATGAAGATGCCTTTGCGGCCTGCCGCGCCCTCCTTGTCCACGACGACGATGCACGCCGGGATGCCCGTCCCGTAGAACAGGTTCGCCGGCAGCCCGATGATGCCCTGGATGTAGCCGCGCCGGACGATCTCCCTGCGGATGTCCCCCTCGGCGCCGCCGCGGAAGAGCACGCCGTGCGGCAAGATGATTGCGCCCTTGCCCGTCGACTTCAGGGACGCGACCAGGTGCAAGAGGAACGCATAGTCGCCGTTCTTCTCCGGCGGCACGCCGAGCGCAAAGCGACCGTATTGGTCAGCCCTGGGGTTAAAGCCGTTCGTCCAGGCTTTGCTCGAGAACGGCGGGTTCGCCACCACGAAGTCGAACGTCTTGAGCGCGCCGTTCTTCTCCCGGAAGTGCGGCGCCGCGAGCGTGTTGTCCTGCCAGATGTCGGCCGTTGGGGAGTCGTGCAGGATCATGTTCATCTTCGCGAGCGCGCGCGTCGCGTTGTCCATCTCCTGCCCGTAGAGCGTCAGATCCTTCCCCGTCGCGCTCTTCGCCTCGTCGTGCGCCTTCAAGAGCAGCGAGCCCGAGCCACACGTCGGATCGTAGATCGTCTGCTTGCCGTCCCGCGCGGAGCCGACCCCGATCACCCTCGCCATGATGCGGCTCACCTCGGCCGGGGTGTAGAACTGGCCCTTGCTCTTGCCGCTCTCCGTCGCGAAGTGCTGCATCAGATACTCGTAGGCGTCGCCGAGCAGGTCGTCGCCCTGGGCGCGGTTCCCGCGAAAGTCGAGCGTCGGGCTCTCGAAGATCCCCACCAGGTTCGACAGCCGATCCACCATCGCCTGCCCCTTGCCGAGCTTGTCCGAGTCGTTCCAGTCCGCCACGTCGATCACGCCGCGCAGGTCGTTCTTCTCCGCCAACAGCGCGACGATCTTGTTCATCCGATCGCCGATTTCCTTGTGCCCCTTCAGCGCCACCATGTCGGCGAAGCTCCCGCCCTTCGGCACCTCCAGCACGTACGACCGCTGGCTCGTCGCCTTGTCCGACACGTACTTCACGAACAAAAGGACCAGCACGTAGTCCTTGTACTGCGAGGCATCCATGCCCCCCCGCAGCTCGTCACACGACTTCCAGAGGGATGAGTAGAGGTCCGACTTCTTGATGGCCACGTGGCGTTCCTGGTCCGAGCGCGCACCCCGAAGCTGGGGCTGGCGGTGTGTGCATGTTCGGATAAGTGGCCGTGGCGAGGAAGCCCATTCGCCGGTTGAGTCCAGGCGAACCTAACCACGAGCGCAGCGCGGCAGCCGACGCTAGCATCCACCTGTGCCCTTTGTTCCGACTGGGAAGAGAGCGCAGGGGGCTCGGCGCATGGGCAAGCATGACGACGAGCGCGCGCTGATCGAGCGCGCGGTGTTCGCAGCCTGGTACGCGATCGGTGGGGCTAGGCTCTGCCTGCCGATGAGCGTCCTCCTCGAGCGGATCCTGGCCGTCGTCCACCCGACGTCGACGTTTCGACTGCGGTTGGGCTCGCTAGGCGTTGCACCTGAGGGTGGCGGCCCCGGCATCTGTTACGACCCACGAGGTGACGGCGGCATCGACAACGACGGCTTTCACGCGTGGCTCGAGGACGAAGGGAAGCGCCTGCTCGATCCCTCCGCCCTCATCAGCCTCAAGGCGGGCGGCTTCGACGTCGACGATGACGTGGTGCTGCTCCAGAGCTCGCGCGAGTTCGTCCACCAGCGGCTCCGTTTCGTTTATGAGGAACTCTCCGAGCTCGAGATGTTCGGCGTCGAGGAGTCGCGTCCTCACCTGGACGGCCTCTTGGGTCTTGCGCTGAACGGCATCGTCCCTACTTCCGGCGCGATCTTTCTCGACGTCCGGTGGCGCGGCACCTCGACCTAGGCGCCGGTGTTCCGCGCATTCGCGCGTGACCGCGGCCCTAGGTACTCCTGGCTCACACGAGGGCGCTCACGAACCGGTCGCGCGGACCAGGAGATGGTGCCCTTTGCGTCCGTCCGCGTTCGGGTCGTGCCGCTGTCGGCGGTAGCTCGGCCCGTCTAAAGACGACCCGCGAACGGCAACCGCCGCGGTACGCTGCGGAGATGCCCGACGACGCCGACG
>CALKVR010000576.1 GCA_938004815.1 uncultured Polyangiaceae bacterium
GGGTGGGATCGTGGGCGGGGCTGGTGGGGCCTTTCCTAGCTCGGGCTCGGGTAGCACAAGCGTCTCGACCTACAGCACCGGCGTGGGGCCGCCCCCGACCGAGATCGCCGAGTGCCAGGGGCACGTCTACGAGTGCGGCGATCTCGTCGACAACGACATGGACGGGCTCATGGACTACCAGGACCCCGACTGTCTGGGGCCCTGCGACAACACCGAGGACAGCCTCTACGGCGGCATTCCGGGGCAGAACAACGCGCCCTGCAAGCAGGATTGCTACTGGGACCAAGACGGCGGGCCGGGCAACGACGACTGCTACTGGGACCATCAGTGCGACTTCCACTCGGTCGACCCGAGCTACTACCCCGAGCCGTGGCTCGGTGATCAGTGCGAGTACCAGGGGCCCGACTTCAACATCACGCCCGTCATGCAGACGTGCAGCGAGCTCGACATGGCGCAGAGCCAGATCTGTCACGACATCTGCGGCCCGCTGACGCCCAACGGCTGCGACTGTTTCGGCTGCTGCGAGCTGCCCTCCGGGAGCGGCTCCTTCGTTTGGCT
This sequence comes from uncultured Polyangiaceae bacterium, assembly GCA_938004815.1. GTDB lineage: Bacteria > Myxococcota_A > Polyangia > Polyangiales > Polyangiaceae > Xiheicaenibacterium. Next base: position 559 of record CALKVR010000576.1, read on the forward strand.
CGGCTCGCTCGGCGTCAACGAGGACACCGTCTGCACGCTCGACAAGGTCGGCGATCCGACGGTCTGTCACCCGTGCGATCCGGTCGACTCGTGCATGAACCCCTGCGACCCCTGCGAGATCTGCCTCGGTAAGCCGCTGCCTGGCCCCGAGTGCGGCAACGGCACGGGCGGCGCCGGCGGCGGCGGTGGCGGCATGCAGTGCGACCCCGGCGTGCAACCCTGCGGCTTGCAGGGCCAAGAGCTCTGTCCCTCGGGGTACTACTGCATCACCGGCTGCTGCATCGCAGAGCCCGACTGATCATCGCGGCGGCGTGCTTCGTCGGAGGCGTGTTCGTACGCCGTCGACGAAGCCGCGACGTTGCCGTCACCCCCAATCGTCGAGGATCGCGTCGGCGGCGTCGATGCCGCTCAGGCACGCACCCTCCATGAACCCCTGCCAGTCGTAGAACGAGTTGGCGTGCTCGCCGGCGAAGTACACGTTCGCCGCCTGCTCGCCCTCGAGGCCCGCGATCGTCGTGAACTGGCCCGGCAGGTAGCAAGTGTAGCTGCCCTTGGTGAGCGGGTTCGACGGCCAGTGCTCGCGGTGGACGCGCAGCTTGTTGCCGGCGAGGCGCGTCGCCGCGGCGGCGGCGCCCGGGACGACGGTGTCGAAATCGGCGAGGAACTGCGACGCCGCCGTCTGCAGGGCGACCGAGCCCAGCGTCGCCCCGCGGATGCCGCTCGCGTAGTCGGTGATGATCCCGCGCGTGGCGCTCGCGTTGTGGGGGTTGGTCTCCCAGGTGGCCTGGAGGTTCGCGAGGTCGGAGTACGTCGCGCCGTTGCACCCCGCCGCGACCCACGGACGGCCGTCGAAGCCCAACATCGTCTTGGCGTTCATGCCGTAGCCGAGCTCGGTGATGGCGTTGAGCTTCTCGGCAGACAGGCCCAACGAGGGGTCGAGCGCCACGTCGCGCAGCACGCTGAACGGGGTGGCGAAGACGACGGCGTCGTGCGTCTTGACGACCGTCTTGTTGCCCCTCTTGAACGTCAGCTCGACCCGCCCTGCGGCCGTCTTCTTCGCCTTCACCAGGCGGTGGTCGAGCCAGGTCGGTGCGTCGAGCCGGTCGAAGATCCGAGCCGGGATCTGCTCGTTGCCGCCGACGAGGTGCCACCGCTCGTCGGAGAAGACACCGAACGGCGTGAAGCGAGATCGCTTGTCGGCGTGAATGAAGAGCAAGAAGTTGAGCGAGCTCTGCTGGTCGATCTCGAGGCCGTACTCGGCTACGTACGCCTGCTCGATGGCCTGGTAGAGGTTGGGGCCCGCCCCGCGCGTCACCAGGTACTCGGCGAGGCTCGTCTGGTCGAGGATGACGTCTGCGTCGTTGTGTGACCCGGCGGTAGGCGCACCGCTCGAGTCCTGGAGATCGTCGTGCATGGCATCGACGAAATCGCGGTACTCGTCGACGATCGTCTCCTCGTCGACCAGCGCGCCGCCGAAGTGGTAGAAGACGTCGCCGTCGTCCTTGGTGACGTCCTCGCGCTCGAGATCGAACTCTTGCGCATAGGCGAGCATCGTCTTGTGGAGGTTGTCGATGAACTCGCCCCCGCGCTCGGCCACCTGGCCCGGGAACGTCACCGGGCCGCCGAACTCACCGCCGAGGGTGAAGCAGCGGCCGCCGACGCGGTAGCTCGCGTCGTAGAGCGTCGGCACGACCCCCGCCGCCTCCAAGCGGTCGGCGCACACGAGCCCCGCCAGGCCCGCGCCCACGATCGCGACGTCCACGTTCACGGGCTGGGCGGCACGGACGGCCCGCGGGTGCGCGACGAGGGCGGAGCCCGCGGCCACACCGCCGGCGGCGGCGAGGAACTGGCGGCGGCTCTGCTCGATGCGGCGCGCGCGGGCGGCCTCCAACCCCTCGGCCGTGGGGACGCCGCCTCGGTGGAGAGCGCGGGCCGATCGTAACGAGCGGGTCAGCTTGGCGAAGAGGGGGGAACGGGCCATGGCGCCGGCCCGTAGCACGCATCGGGCCACGCGCATCAGCCTCGCTTTTCGGGGGATTCCCGCGGCTTCGAGCCAGGACCGAGGCGGGGTTGGATCATCGCTTCATCATGGCGACGGCCCACCCACACCTCCATCGATTGGCGCCGCGACGTGTTCTCGGTGAACACGGAGATTCGGGGCCCCTCCGCGGAGCGAGTCGCGGGCGGTGCTCTACTCGAACCATGCGAAGCGCATGGATGCTCGGCGCGCTCGGGGCTCTCGTGACCACCGGGGCCTGCGGGGATGACGGCGACGACGGCGGCGGCGGCAACGCGAGCTGCCTCGTGGCCGAGCAGACGGGCTGCGTGAACGGTCAGGTCTGCGAAGAGGTCGAGGGCGGCGAGCCCGCCTGCTTCGATCCGGTCTTCGTCGAGGGGCGCGTGTTCGATCTCGTGTCGGGTACGGGCATCGCCGACGCCCGCGTGGTCGCGCGCGACGAGAACCAGGCTGCTCTCTCGCCGGTCGCCAAGAGCGACGTGAAC
>CALKVR010000577.1 GCA_938004815.1 uncultured Polyangiaceae bacterium
GCCCAGAAGTGAGACGAGCTGGTAGCGCTGCCCCACGACGCGGCCCGCTCTCGGCATGTCTGCAAGCCTACGACGGGAGAGTCCGGTTCCCTATCGGAACGGCATGGCTGACAAAACGGCAACGTCGGCGCGTCACCTCGCGTCGCCTGGCCGATCGTCTGCGCGTGGCTACGGTTGTCATGATGTCCGAGCAACAGCAGCCCTTCGTCCTCACCCGCCGTAGCATCATCCTCGCTGGCGCCGCCTTCGGCGCCGTCGCGCTCGCGCCCCGCATCGCGCGCGCAGACGCAGCCGTCGACGAGCTGCTCGGCGCGTGGACGTTCTCCGGGGGCAAGGCCGAGCGTGACGCATTGGAAAAGGCGATCGACGACGCGGTCGGATCCATCAGCGTGCTCGTGCGCAAGCTGGCGCGTGAAAAGCTCCAGCAGGCGAACCCGGTTCCCGAGAAGCTCACCTTCGCCGCGGACAAGCTCTCCCTGATGCTGGCTTACGACGGCGAGCTGTTCGCCGCTCCGCTCGATGGCAAGGCGGTTCAGGTCAAGACCAGCGCCGGTGAGGCGCTCGCGCTGCGCATCGAGCGAGAGGGCGGGAACGTCGACCAGGTGTTCGCGGGCGAGGGGAAGTCGCGCAAAAATCGGCTGTTGGCCAAGGGCGAGAAGCTCACCATCGATGTCACCGTTCGGGCGGAAGAGCTGCCGAAGCCGATGAGGTATCGGCTGACGTACAAGCGGAGCGCGTGACCGCCCTGCGACGGCCCCGCTCCTCGGAGCGACGTTGACCGGGGCGGCGGCGCTCGCGGTCCTCGCGTGGGCTCGAGCACACGGGATCCGACCGGACGCGGCAGGGTGACGACCGGCACCGACGGCGAGCCGGGCTGATACGATCTTCCGATGGCGGCCGGCTCCTCCGACGTCGTGCGCGGAACCGTGTGTGGCCTCGCTGCTGCCGCTCTGTTCGGCGCCAGCACGCCGGCCGCGAAGTGGTTGCTCGGCACCGTCGACCCGCAGATCCTCGCGGGTCTCTTCTACTTCGCCGCCGGGATCGCGCTCTCGGTCTATCGGGCGGTCCGCCCCGCGAAACAGGAGGCGCCGCTCCGCCGCACGGACCTGCCGCTGCTCGCGGGCATCGTGCTCGCCGGCGGTGTGGCGGGGCCGCTGCTCTTGCTCGTCGGCCTGATGCGAACCACGGCCACGGCCAGCGCGCTGCTCCTGAATCTCGAGGCCCCGTTTACCATGGCGATCGCCCTGATCGTCTTCGGCGAGCACCTGCCCCGTCGCGGTCTGGTGGCGGCGCTGCTCATCCTCCTCGGGTCGGCGGTGTTGAAGGTTCGGCCCGGAGAGGTCGGGGGCGACTCGCTCGGCATGTTGGCCGTCGCCGGGGCATGCGCGGCTTGGGCTATCGACAACAACCTGACGCAGCGGCTGGCGCTCAGGGACCCGGTATCGCTCGTCCGCATCAAGGCTGTTGCGGCGGGCGCGATGAATCTCGGCATCGGCTTTGCGCGCGGCGAGGGCCTGCCGCCGCCACGGCCTCTGGTCGTCGCCTGTCTCGTTGGAGCGGCGAGCTATGGCGTGTCGATCGTGCTCGACACCTATGCGCTCCGCTGGCTCGGGGCGGCGCGTGAAGCTGCGCTCTTCGCTACCGCGCCTTTCGCGGGTGCCGTCGCGTCGGTCGTCCTCCTCCGCGAGCCGATCGCCGCCGTGGACGCCCTCGCGGGCGCGATCATGGCGGCGGGCGTCATCGTGCTGCTACGCGATCGGCACGCCCACCGCCATCGCCACGAGGCCATCGAGCACGAGCACTCCCATGTGCACGATGAACACCACCAGCACCATCACGATGGGGACATCGATCCTACCGAGCCCCATACGCACCTGCATCGCCACGAGGCGCTCGAGCACGATCATCCGCACGTCTCGGATCTCCACCACCGGCACGAGCACTGAGCGCGAGATCCTCGAACGCGGCGCGCCGTCTCCCGGTGCGCCGTCTTGTCGCAGGGGGAAATTGAGGGGATGTACTATCGTCCGACCATGATCAGGCCCATCCACGGTTCGTCGGTGGTCATCGCCGCGTTTGCGCTCCTCGTCGGCGGCATCTCCGGATGCGATGAGGACCCCGCGGGGACGTGCGACCGAATCATCGAGGCCTGCCACGAGAAGGACACGGGCTCGGGCCCGGAGCACGACTGTCACGAATTCGCCGAATCCGACGGCGCGAACGACGAGACATGCTCCGAGCGCGAAGAACAATGTCTCGCCGACTGCGCAGACTGACGCGCGGCGAGCTCATTTCATCTGCTTGACCTCGCGGTAGTCGCCCCGGGTCTCCAGCGTGATCGTCACGGGCTCCGACGAGCGATTGCGCCAGAACCAGCCGTGCCATCCGTCGAACGCGGCGGTGAGCTCGCCGGCCTCACCGCGCGAGTCTTTGCCCTTGGCATAGCCGTGGTACGCACCGCCCGGCTTGTCGGCGTGTAAGTCGTAATTGACGGCGCCGCCGTCGACCTTCCACTCGAATGACGCCTTCGCTCCCGCGGCCATGTGGAGCTTGACCTCGGTGGCCTTCTGCGGGTCGAGCGTGACGGTGGTGCGGTCGGATTTCTCGACGGGCGCCTCGCTTGCCGCGGGGGCCGGGCCGGCGGGCGGCGTCGAAGCCGCAGTTGTCGCGAGGGAGGTCGCCACGGCCGGGGGGGCGTCGTCCGGTGCGGCTGCGTGCTCTTCGTTCTCGTGCGCGAGGCGCTGTTTGACCTCACCCATCTGGGTCAGGCCGAGCAGCCGCCCGATGCCGGTAGGGTCGATCGCGTATTCGGCGGGCAGCACGGCTACGATGAGGACGACGAACGCGACGACCGTCATCGCGATCGCCGAACGAAACAGCTCACGCGGCGTCGGCCCCTCGACCGCGGCGGCTGCCGCCCTCGTCGGCTCGGCGCCCGTGGCTACTTTGGCTTGCTGCTTGGCTCTGGAGCGCTTCTTGGTCATGACGTCGTGCCTCAGGCGCCGGTCGCGCCGAAATAGCCGGCGAGCTGGTAGAGGGTGAGAGCCGCACCCGCGATCATCAGCGTCACGTTGGCGCCGAACGCGGTGCGGGTGAAGCTCGGCTGCTGGCGCCAGTACCCGAGGACGATGAGGATGGCCGAGAGCGCGAGCAGCTGGCCTGCTTCGACGCCGACATTGAACGCCACCAGGTTGATCACGACCCCTTTTGGTGGCAGCTCGAAGTCGAGGAGCTTGGTCGCCAACCCGAAGCCGTGAATGAGCCCGAAACCCAAGGTCGCGTACTTGGGGTTGGGCTGAAAGCCGAGCCAGCGTTCGAGGGTCCCGAGGTTGTCGAGCGCCTTGTACACGACGGAAAAGCCGATGACCGCGTCGACGAGGTGAGCGCTGACGCCGATCTTGGCGATGACGCCGAACAGCAACGTCACCGAATGACCGACCGCGAACAGGGTGACGTAGGTGGCGACGTCGCGGAGCCGATAGAGGTAGAAGACCACGCCGACCAAGAACAAAAGGTGGTCGTAGCCCGTGACCATGTGCTTGGCGCCAAGGTAGATGAACGGGCCGATCAGGACCCCCGTGGCCTCGTGGATGAAACCCTTGTCTCCGTCCGCGACGCCGTGAGCCCATGCCTCCGTCCCCGAGACGATGAGGAGCAGCGCACAGACGAGGGCGACGAGGGCCGCGCGGTGTCGATCGTGGTTCATTGGGCGTCTTCTTCGATAGCGCTACCGAACCGTGCGAACAGAGTCGGCACGACCAGCAGGTTGAGGATGGTGCTCGAGGCGAGCCCGCCGAGGATCACGGCCGCCATCGGAGCTTGGATCTCGTTGCCGGGCTCGCCGGTGGCGAGCACGATGGGAATCAGCGCGATCGCGGCGGTGAGCGCCGTCATGAGGATGGGGATCAGCCGGTCGAGGCTACCGTGGAGGACCGCGTCTTGGCGCGGCTCCCCCGCCCGGAGCAACTGCCGAAAATGCGTCACCATCATGATTCCGTTGCGTGTCGCGATACCGAAGAGGGTGATGAAGCCGACGAGCGATGCGACGCTGAGGACGCCACCGCCCGCGAACACCGCGATGGCGCCACCGACCAAGGCCAGCGGCAGATTGAAGAGGACGATGAGGGCGTCGCGCATGCTCCGGAACGCAACATAGAGCAACACAACGATGCCG
>CALKVR010000578.1 GCA_938004815.1 uncultured Polyangiaceae bacterium
GCCTGGGCTCTCGGTAGCACGTGCCCGTTTGCGTGTTCGCGCAATTGCGCAAACCCGCAACTGTCGGGGCGCCCGTGCGAGCTCTCGACGCGGTCGAGGTGGCGCGGTAGGGTGTTGTATCCGAGTTGCAAGAGCAACTCGTCGCGCTCACCCGTGCTCCTCGCCAGCCTCACCGCCGTCCTCTCCGTCTTCGTGGGCGCTGCGCTCGGGATGGTCGGCCCTGGGCGTTCGCTCGGGCCCATCCGCGCCCTCGCCCTCGGCGCGAGCCTCACGACCGTCTTCGGCGTGCTCGTCCCCGACGCGGTGGCCGCGGGGGGCGCGCCCATTCTCGTTCCGTTCTTCGTCGGCATCCTCCTCCCGGGGCTGTTCGAGCGGTTCGGTCGGTCGCACCTGCGCGCCGACGGCGAGTCGATGGCGCTCGAGCTGAGCTACGCCGGCCTCGTCGTGCACCAGATCGGCGATGGCCTCGCGATGGGCGCCTTCGCCGGCGAGGCCCACGAAGGCCACGCCCACTGGGAGGTCTTGGCCGCGGTGTTCGGTCACACCGTGCCCATCGTCGCCGCGGTGGTGATCGCGTTCGCCGCCGCGCGCGGCCGCGCGGCAGCCTCGCTCCGAGCGGTCGGTCTCGCCGTCGCGGCCGTGGGCGGCGTGGTCGTCACCTCGGCCGACTGGGCATCGAGCGCGCTCGCATCTCATCAAGCCTGGGTCAGCGCGCTCACGGGGGGCCTCCTCTTGCACGTCGTCTTGCACGGTATCGAGGTGGCGCCACCGCGGAGCGCCGGCTCGCGCGTCGCCGAGCTCGTCGCCTTCGTCGCCGGCGCGGCGGTGCCCGCGCTGGTCGGCCACGAGCACGCCGGCGAGAGCAGCCACGCGAGCGGTGCCGACGCCATCGCTCCGATCGCGCTCGCCGCTGCGCCCGCGCTCGCCATCGGTCTCGGGGTCGCGGCGCTCGTCTCGGTGCGCCAGCGAGACGGGTTTCTCTCTCGCATCGATCCGCTCCTTCCGCGCGTGGTGCCGTTCGCGCTCTTCGGCATGGTCGCACTCGCCGCCTTTGCCCCCCACACGAGCACGTCGGCGTGGGCTTCGCTCGTAGCGGCCGCGGCCTGCGCCGTGCCCGTGTACCTGCTCGACCGGGGTACCTCGGGCCTCGGCGCGCTCGCCCGCGCCGCGCTCGTCTTCGCCGCGGCCGCGGGCTTGTCGATGGTCGTCGACCTCACCGGGCTCGATCCGGTGGTCCTCGGCGCCACCGCCGTCCTCACGCTCGCGGCCCTCGTCCTCCGGGGCGCGCTCCTGGTCGGCGTTCGCGCCGTCTTCGGGGCGCTCCTGCCGCTCCATCACCACGACGATCACGATCACGGCGAGCTTGCAGGGTCGAGCGCGGGGGGCGATCCTCGCCCGCGATGAGCTCGAAGCGGAAGATCGCGATCAACACCGGCGGGGGCGACGCGCCCGGCCTCAACGCCGTCATCCGCGCAGCCACCCTGGCCGCGATAGGCCTCGGCTGGGAGGTCTGGGGGATCAAGCACGGCTACCGCGGCGTGTTCGAGCCCGACGGGTTGATCCCGCTCGACCGAGACGCGGTGCGAGGCATCGGACACCTCGGCGGCACGATCCTCGGAACGGCGAACCGCGGCGACCCGTTCCATTACCCGACGCTCAACCAGGCGACCGGCAAGCTCGAGCCCGTCGATAGATCGTCCGAGCTGGTCGACCGGTTCAAGAAGGCGGGGTTCGAAGCGCTGGTCGCGATCGGGGGCGACGGGTCGCTCACCATCGCGCAGAAGCTGCTCGACGCCGGGCTGCCGAGCGTCATCGGTGTGCCGAAGACGATCGACAACGACGTCGCCGGTACGGACGTGACGTTCGGCTTCGACACCGCCGTTTCGATCGCGACCGAGGCGCTCGACCGCCTCCACACCACGACCGAGGCGCACGAACGGGTCATGGTGGTCGAGGTGATGGGGCGGCACGCGGGTTGGATCGGCGTGACGGCGGGCCTCGCCGGCGGCGCAGACGCGATCCTCATCCCGGAGCTGCCGTTCTCGGTCCACCGGGTCGCCGAAAAGGTGATGCAGCGCGAGCGACGCGGACGTCGCTTCTCGATCATCGTCGCGGCCGAGGGCGCGAAGCCGCTCGGCGGCGGCTTGGCGGTCAAGTCGTCCGGCGACGAGTTTCGACGGGTCGAGGTGCTCGGAGGGATCGCCGAGCGCCTGGCCACCGAGCTAGGCGCGTTGACGGGCAAGGAGACGCGCTCGATCGTGCTCGGACACCTGCAGCGAGGCGGCGGCCCCTCGAGCGCCGATCGCGTCCTCGCGCTGCGGTTCGGCACGGCCGCGATCGCGCGCATGGCCGAGGGGGCGACGAGCGGCATGGTCGGGATGCGGAACGGCGACGTCATGCTGGTCCCGTTGCAAGAAGCGGCGGGAAAAACTCGGACGGTGCCCACCGATCGGGGGATCGTCGTGACGGCCCGGCGAATCGGCATGTGCTTCGGCGACGAGGCCGAAGCCAGCTTCGCCGGGACATGAGTGAGCTTCGCCCGAGGGTGAGGGAGAGTTTGACCCGCGAGCCGTTCGGTCGATATCGTGGGTGCCCCCCTGTCTCCGGCCCAAGAACATGACCAAGGTCCTCGTCTTCGAGAGTGATGCTGCGTTCGCCGGGGAGCTCCGAACCGAGCTCGCCCGCCTCGGCTGTACCGTCCAGGTCGTCGATGACGGCAACGTCGGCCTCTCGGCGGCTGCCTCCGAGCCGCCTCAGCTCATTTTGCTCTCGATCGAGCTGCCGCGGATGAACGGGTTCAGCGTCTGCAACAAGCTGAAAAAAGACCCGCAGCTCAAAGAGGTGCCGCTCATCATCATGTCGAGCGAGTCGAGCGACGACACGTTCGAGCAGCACAAGAAGCTGCGCACGCGGGCCGAAGACTACGTGCACAAGCCGATCGCGCTCGGTGAGCTGCTCGAGCACATCCGGCGGCTCGTCCCCATCGGCAACGGGGTCGAGGACGCCGACGACGCCATCCTGATCGACGACGCGATCGAGATCGTCGACGACGACGACGTCGAAGACGCCGCGCCCGCGCCGGCGCCCCCGCCGCGTCCGCCCACGGTCGCTCCGCCCGCGCGCCCGCCGAGCGTCGCTCCCCTCCCGTCGACGGCCGCGCGCCCGCCTTCGGTCGCGCCGGCGGCCGCGGTGCCGATCAAGGGCGACGACGAGATCGACGACTTCATCGGCGACGCGTTTGGGCGCCTGCTCACCGACGACGAGCCCGAGCCCGAGCCGGCGCAGGCTCAGCCCGACCCTCCGTCGGAGAAGATGGCCTCGGCGCCGCCGCCGCCCAAGGCCCCCTCGATCGCCCCACCCGCCAAGACCGCTTCGGTGCCGCCGCCGGCCGGTGGAGGCGACGAGGCGTCGGCCCGCGAGCTCGACCAGCTTCGGGGTGAGCTGGGTCGCGCCAAAGACGAAATCGTCAAGCTGTCGAAAGAGGTCGCGTCGGCGGGCGCCGCGCTCCGCCAGGCCGAGTCGCAGGCCGCGGTCGCCACCGACGAGACCGATCTGCTCAAGCGCGAGAACGACGACCTCAAGGGTCGCCTGGCGTCGGGCAGCTCGAAGGGCGGCGTGTCGAGCAAAGAGTTCCTCGACCTGCGCGAGGCCCTCAACAAGAAGGACAAGGAGCTCATCGCCCTTCGCCACGACATCAGCAAGAAGGACAAGGAGCTCATCGACCTGCGCGACCAGACGCTGTCGCTCGAGCGCGAGAAGGCCGATCAAGTCGACAAGATCCTCGAGCTCGAACGGGCCAAGAACGACCTCGAGAGCTCGGTCGACACGCTGCGCGCCGACAAGGAGCTCGCGAACAAGCGGGCCGAAGACTACAAAGGCCGCGTCGAGAAGACGGCCTCGGCGCTGGCGGCCAAGGAGTCCGAGCTCGCCCAAGCGCGCAAAGAGGCTGCCGACGCGAGCATCGAGCACGAGGCGGCCGTCGCCGACATGCGCCGCAAGTCCGAGGACGCGATCGCCCGAGCGAACGCCGAGCACGCCCAGACCGTCGACGAGCTCAAGACGACGCATGCGCGAACCGTCGACGAGCTGAAGACCGAAAATGACGCGACCGTCGGCAAGCTCCGCGCCTCGCACGCGCTCGAGATCGACAAACTGCGCGGCGAGTACGAGGCCGCCGAGAAGGTGCAGGCCGAGCGCTACGCGGCCGATCTCGAGGAGACGCTGCGCAAGGCCGACGAGAAGCTCGCCGATCGCGAGCGTGAGCTCACCTCGCAGCACGCGGCCGCGACCGCCCGCGCGAAAGACGAGTTCGACAAGGCGACGACCGAGAAAGAGGCCGCGTTCTTGGCTCGGAAAAAGGAGCTCGACGGCGAGATCTCCGAGCTCACCGTCAACCTCGAGCAGACCGGCGAGAAGCTCGAGAACGCCGAGAACAGGGTCGCCGACCTCGAGAAGCAAGTCGCCGGGCTCTCGTCCGATCTCGCCGACACCAAGCAGAAGCTCTCGGCCGCCGAGGCGCAGGGCCGCGAGACCGAGGCGACGCTCGCCATTCGCACCGCCGAGCGTGACGAGGTCACGCAAGAGCGCGACGCGCTCAAGGCGGAGCTGGCGCGCAAGAACCAGGAGCTGACCGAGACGCGCGAGAAGCTCGAAGACTCCGAAGAGGGGACCCGCGAGATCGGCGCCAAGCTGTCGGCGCGCGAGGACGAGCTCGCCAAGTCGCGCGAGGAGTCCGAGGCCCTGCGCGGTGAGCTGGGCGCCGAGCGCACCCGGCTCGAGAAGGCGCGCACCAAGTGGGGTGAGGACAAGTCCTCGCTCGAGCGCGCCAAGCAAGCGCTCGCTCTCGCCATCGAGCGCATCAGCGAGACCGAGTCGCGGCGCCTCGAGGAGTAGGGCCGCCCCTCCTCAAAGATCGTCGGCGCGAAAGGCGTCGGGGAGCAGCGCCGCGAGCGTGGTTCGGCGGCCGCCGTTCGGGTCGCCGTCGACCGTGAGCGCGATGGGCAGGTCGAGCGCGAACTCGGCGAGCACTTGACGACACATGCCGCATGGGCTCCCGGCTTTGGGGCCCTTCGTCACGACGGCGAGGGCGACCGGGTCGCGCTCGCCCGCGGCGACCATGGCGGCGATCGCGCTCCGCTCGGCGCACAGGCACAGACCGTACGAAGCGTTCTCGACGTTGCACCCCGCGAACACCTTGCCGGACCGGGTCAGCAGCGCGGCGCCGACGAGGTAGCTCGAGTAGGGTGCGTGCGCGTTCTGCCGCGCCGCCGACGCCGCCGCGACGAGCGCGGGCCAATCGATCGAAGGCTCGCTCACGGCCGCGCGCCCACGCGAGACGCCCAGCCGCTCAGGACGGAGACGAACTTCTCGCGCGACGCGCGCGCCGTCGCCTCGACCTCGGCGTGGTCGAGCTTGTGCGGAGAGATCCCCGCCGCGAGGTTGGTGATGCAGCTCATGGCGCCGACCGCGACGCCCATGTGCCGCAGCGCGATCACCTCGGGGGCGGTGCTCATCCCGACCGCGTCGGCCCCCAGCGTGCGGAGCATCGCGATCTCGGCTGGGGTTTCGTACGTCGGACCGAGGAGGGCCGCGTAGACGCCCTCGTGCAGCGTGACGCCCGCCGCGAGCGCAGCCTCGCGAGCGAGCGCACGGATGTCCGGGGCGTACGCCTCGGTCATGTCGGGAAAGCGAGGGCCGAGCCGCTCGTCGTTGGGCCCGGCGAGCGGGTTTCGGCCCATCAGGTTGAGGTGGTCGGCGATGAGCATGAGATCGCCGGGTACGAAGCCTCGGCGGATGCCCCCGGCGGCGTTCGTCAGGATCACGGCCGAGACGCCGAGCAGGGCGAGGAGCCGCGCCCCGAAGACCACGTGGTCGAGCGGGTGGCCCTCGTAGGCGTGGACCCGCCCCTGGAGGCAGGCGACCACGGGGCCGGTGGCGCCGACCGCCCCGACGACGAGGTTGCCCGCGTGCCCGACGACCTTGGGCCGCGGCATGCCCGGGATGTCGGCGTAGGGGATGGTCACCCTGTTCTCGAGGGTTTCCGCCCAGCTACCGAGCCCCGAGCCCAGCACGACGCCGACCACGGGGCGGGCTCCGGCGAGCTTGCTGTGGGCCGCCGCCGACGCGAGCTGGAGCGCTTCGTAGGCCGATTTTGTCTCGCTCATCGCGGCCGGACGCTACCAGGGTCGAAAGAGCCGTGCTAGAGACGCCCCCCCGCCATGGCGACCAAGTTCAGTGACTTTCTGAAAGAGAAGAAGATCGACGCGCGCCGGCTCATCGCCGCGAGCACCAAGCTCGAGCGCCTTCGCCCCGAGGACCGCAAGGCGAAGCTGCAGAAGCGCCAGGCCAAGGCCAAGGCGGCGGCCGGCGGTGACGACGCCAAGCAAGCCGCCCCGCCGGCCAAGCCGCGCAGCGGCCGGCCGGTGACCACCCGCTCGATCGAGGCCGCGGTCGCGGGCAAACCCCTGAGCGGCCCGCAAAAGACGCGCATCCTTCGCGCGGTCAACGCGATCCTCGAGCAGAAGAAGGGCTCGCCGGTCGAGCTCTCCGCGCTGTTCTGAGCACCTTCTCCCACCCGTCAGCGCCGACACCCTGCCTGCCGCGCCCCGCGCGTTTCGCCCCCTGACCCCCGAGCGGGGTCAGGAGCCGAGCCGCCGCTGCCGCCGCGGGAGCGCTTTGAGCTCCTTCACGTCGGCAACGACGAGCAGAATCGTCAGAAGGATGGCGATGGCGAGCATCATCGTGGCGCTCCCAGCAAGAGGGCAAGGGGCGCTATCGGGCCAACTTTTCTGCGGATCTTTTTTCGGCCCTCGATAGGCGCCGGCCGCACGCCGAGGTGAATTCGCTCGGGTCACCGAGCGAATCAGGAGCATATTCACCTGGCTTGCGCGCTCATGTCAGCCATGAGGAGGTTTTCCGGAGGATCTGCGAGAGCGCGTGACCCGAGCGAATCTTTGTTCTTTGATTCACCTGGGCAAGCCAGGTGAATTCCGAGCGGGGGCGCGCACCCAAACGATCGATGCCCCCGGTCGAGTCGGCCCCTCGAGCGCTGTTTTCGCCCCCGAACGGGGCTCGCTTTGCCGCTACGATGCCTCTCGTGCGCTCCGCAGAGGCAGACGAGCTGGTCGAGCGCGCCAAGGCCGGTGACCGCCAAGCGTTCCGTGAGCTGTTCCAGCGCCACCGGGGCGACGTGGCGCGCCTCGCGTACCGCATGCTCGGCGCCCGCGGTGGGTCGCGCCCGAACGGCGGCGCTGATCTCGAGGACGTCGTCCAAGAGGTGTTCCTCCAGGTTCATCGGAGCCTGAACGACTTTCGGGGCCAGTCGAAGTTCTCGACGTGGCTCCATCGCGTGACGGTGAACGTCGTCCTGATGAGCCGGCGCGCGGCCCGATCTCGGCCGGTGTTCACGACCGAGGTCTCCGACAACGAGCCCGACTACGGCAGCCAGCCCGACGACGAGGCGTCCCGCAGCAGGCGGGTCGAAGCGTTCCGGCGCGTGCTCGACCGCCTCCCGGAGAAAAAGCGGACGGTCTTCGTGCTCCACGAGATCGAGGGCCTGGCCCCGGCCGAGATCGCCGCCATCGTCGATGCCCCCGTGCTGACGGTGCGGACCAGGCTCTTTTACGCGCGCCGCGAGCTGTGCGACCTGATGAAAGACGAGCCTGCCTTGGCGCAGCTCGCCGACGAGCTCGGCCGCGAGGCGAGGGCCGGCGGAGAGAGCGAATGAGCGACGAGCGACGCTCCGAGCCCGACGCTCGGATCCTCCGGCAGATGGTGCGGGAGGTATCCGAGGCGCCGATCCCCGAGCTGCCATGGGAGAAGATCGAGGCGCGCCTCTTCAGCGAGCTCGACGACGGGGCGCACCTCGTCTCCCGCGACCCGCAGATCGAGGGCGAGGCCTCCGGAGACGCCGAGGCGCCCCGGGTGGTGGTGCACGCGCCTGCGCCCGCCGCCGAGCACGGCGCTCGTTCCGCCGATTCGCCCCGCGACGCCGTCGCGCTGGGGGCGGGCCGTCGTCTTTGCCGCTGCAATCGCGGCCGGCCTGGGTGGGCTCTTCGTCGCCACGTCCGGGCGCGATCCGGTCGCGGTCGCGGTCGCCGAGCCGATCGATCCGGCCTCGGTGCCGCAGGCGCCGGGCATGGCGGCCGGCGTGCTCGACGCGCGAGCCCTGGGCGTCGGCGACGTCGTCGAGGC